>CAZTTW010000554.1:0-3987 GCA_964616265.1 uncultured Myxococcales bacterium
GCGGCGCGACTCGGCATTGGCCTGCGAACCCTCTACGACAAGCTCAAGGTTTACGATCTGCAGTAAGATTATTCCCGGTCGCTGACTTGCCCATAAATGGGACCGGTTGGACCGGGCCGAGCCAACAGCTCGGCCGCAGGCGGGGTGAAGTCCGCGAATTTACTTCGCGGACGAGGGGCGGCCCGCGGCCTGCCCTTTAAGATCGATCGCGGTTCCGCGTGCGTCTTGCCACGTTGCGATTCTTCTCACTTTTCGGTGGGTGAGTGTGTAGAAGAAGGGGCACCCCCCAAAGGACCCCAACCCCCGCTAAACCATGACCTCAAGAACTGTTGCTGGATCCCTGCTGACAATTTCCTTGGTGCTGACGCTGGCGCAGGCCAAGTCGACTTTCGCCGCCGAGGCCAAGGCCGACGAGGCCGACCCCGCTGCCAAGGTGCAGAAGCTGAACCGCTATGCCATGCAGCTGTTCGATGATTTGAACTTCGCGCTAGCGGAAAAAACGCTGCTCGAAGCGCTGGGTATCGTCGAGAAGACGCCTCGGCTGGCCGGCGGTCCGGCAGAGCTGGCGACGAGCGGGAACCTGGCTGTGCTCTACAGCGTCGGCCTCAAGAATCCGGACAAGGCGGTGACGTACTTCAAGAAGGCGCTGGCTATCAAGCCGGACTTGAAGATGAGCAAGCAACGTGCGACGCCCGAGACGGAAGCCAACCTAGCGCGCGCGAAGGCCGAGATGACCGGCGGAGGAGGCTCAATGCCGAGCAAGCTGGCCCCGCCCGCCGTAGCGTCGAAGGCCGCAGAAGCCGCGGACGAGGTCGGTTTCAAGTGCCAAAGCGGTGGCGAGGTCCAGGCCGGCGACGACGTCACCCTCAAGTGCATGTCTTCGTCCTCCCTGAACGTCGCCGCCGTCATGCTTTATTACCGAGCCAACGGTGGCGACCAGTACGAGGTTCTGCAAATGACCAAGTCGGGCACCTCAGGTGGCAATACGGCATGGCAAGCCAAGATTCCCGGTTCTCAGACCAAGACGAAGTGGATACCGGTCTATTTCGAGGCCCGCGACGATAAAGGCGGAACCCTGGCCCAGTCGGGGCGCGAAGACAGCCCTAACGTCATCGTGGTGAAGGGCGGGCAGAATGCGGCGTCCTCCGCTCCGACGGTGGCGAAAGAGGAAGGCGACGAAGAAGGCGACGAGGAGGAGTCGGAAGACGAAGGCGAGATCGACGACGACAATCCCCTGGCGCGACTCGAGAAGGCGCGCCGACGCGAGCACGAAGGCTCGAAGGGAACGTGGTGGGTAGGCCTCGGGCTGGGCTCGGGTGTCGGATACGCGCACGCCAAATCCACGGAGGCCTTTGGAAAGTACGGTGTCGGTTTCAATTCAGGGTTTGCACCAGCATTGCTCGGCCAGGCTGTTCCGGAATTTGGTTATTTTGTCGGCCGAAACACGGCGATCGCCGTAGCGCTTAGAGCCCAAGCTATTTACCCGCGTGGACCGGAAGGCACCGCCACGGGTGCCATCACCGGCCTCGTGCGACTCATGTTCTATCCTGGCGACGAGGAGTCGAAGACCCGGGGGTATTTCTCTCTCGTTGCAGGAGCTGGCGAGGGATTCCGCTTTCAGGTCGACGCCCAGGCTCTTGATGCGAAGGGCAACCCGATGCTTGATAAGAATGGCAATCCCGTAACCTATAGGGACACTGTGCGCGGTGGCCCCTTTGTGTCGGGCCTCGGTGGAGGCGTTCAATTCAAGGTCGGTCGGCACTTCCGTTGGACGCTCGATGCCCAGGTCCTAGTTGGTTTTCCAGATGTCTCGGGCGTGCTCGATCTCGGCACCGGGCTACGCTATCTGTTCTAGGTCGAGGAGGAAGTGCCATGATGTTCAAGACTCAAGCCATTGCTTCGTTGGTTCTAGCGGGCGCATTTACCGGCTGTGCTGGAGCCAAAGTGGGCATTAGTGAGAGCAGTGGAGACGGCGGCAACGGCGGTGGCGGCGGTGGCGGCAGCGCGGGCTCCTCGGGGCCGACTTTCAATCTGGACGCGAAGGCGCCGCTGTCGAACACGCCCGCCCCGGATCCGGGCGCCGATCCCATCGCCTGCGACAACCCGTCGGCATGCACGGACTTTCCGAAGGATCCGATCCTTGATGGAAACGTTCCCAGCAATCCCGGCAGCCAATTCTCGGGCAATCCCTCGGGCAGTGGCCCGTGCGTAACCGAACCCGAGGACGGATCGCTTTTCCCTTACAACTGGACGCGTCCTCGCATCAAGTGGACCGGAACGAGCGGCCTTGTTCAAATCACCGTCCATACCGACATCGAGGCGAATGATTTGGTCGTGTACACGACCAGTGATTCTTGGATCATGCCGAAGGATATTTGGCTGAACCTTTCCAAACACGTACACGAGCAAGACATCAGCGTGAGCGTGCGTGCGGCGAGTGGTGGTGCCACGACGGCCAAGTTCCAGATTGCCTCGGCGAGCGCCGCCGGCGCCATCGTCTACTGGGCCGCGGATCCCACGGCGGTAAACAATCAGGACGTGAAAACAGTTTCCCCGACCTCGTCCTTCTTGCGCGGATTCACCGTCGGTGAAGAAGGCGTGGCAGACACCCTGAAGTTCACGGACGTCAAACAGCCCAGCCGGGATCAATCCGCGAGCGTTCGCACGCCCACGTGCATCGGATGTCACTCCGCCGTTCCGCCGGCTCCCGGCTCAACGGATGCGAGCGGCTTCATCGCATTCGTCGACAATTGGCCGTGGAACTCGGTTATTGCCGGTGTCCAGAAAGACAACAGCGGTGCCCAACTGACCGATCTTTCCGTAGGCGGTCTTGCCGCCCTCAACAAGCCGTGGGCCGGCGCTGCCACGTTTTCCTCGGCGGCCTGGGCGTCGAAGAAGCGCATCATGGTCACGACGTCGTCGGAACAAAACGAGCAGACGCCGTGGAGTACCGACAACAAGCAGCCTGCAAAACTGGTTTGGTACAACCTCGACTCCGATGCACCTCCGAACTTGTCCACGGTGGGCGCCAATCAGCAGCCGATTGCGCAGGCGAGCGCTGGTAACTACGGCGTCATTGCCCGCAACGGTGACAGCAACGGTGCTGCCTTTCCGGCTTGGAGTCACGACGGGAGCATGATCTACTACTCCTCCACCAATGGCGGAAATCAGGACGGCCGCCTCGCACAGGGCGCGACCGACTTGTATGGCGTGCCCTACAGCGGCGGCAACGGCGGCGATGCAAAACCGGTCCCCGGTGCATCCGACAAGAGCTTCGAGGAGTACTACGTCTCGGTTTCGCCGGACGATACGATGCTCTTGTTCGATCGCGTCCCCTCCGGCCAAGGGATGTACGCGAACCCGCAAGCGGAGATCTACTTCGTTCCGGTCGGCTCGGCGCCTGGCGCTGGGACGGCGGTTCGCTTGGCCGCCAACGATCCGGTTTCGTGTACTGGCAAGACGAGTCCCGGCATCAACAACCATTTTCCCAAGTGGGCACCCAAGTCCGGGACGTACAAGAACCGAACGTACTACTGGGTCATCTACTCCTCGAACCGGACCGGACTACCCAAGCAGACTTCGAAGTACGACAGCGTTTCGCGCGAGATCTCGCAGCTCTACTTGACTGCAATCTCTGTCGAGAACGGAGCGTACAAAACGTACAAGTCCGTCTACTTGTGGTGGCAGGCTCCGCCAACCGACTCGACTCCGATGGTCAACACCACACCGGTTTGGGACATGATCACGATCCCGCCGGCGCAGCCGATCTACTAGGCGCAGGCGTTTTTCGGCTCCGGGCCGCGTTGTCCGCGATGGGTGGCGCGGCCCTTCGTGTATGCGGTGAAGGTCGTCAAAGGTAGGCAATTTCCAAAGCTTGCCGGTCTTTTCACCCCAGATCCTTGTTCCCATCCGGACGAACAGAATTGTTGTAGATCGGGGGAATGAAAAGAGCCTTAACAAACCTCGCGTCCTGGATCGCCAGCCTCG
>CAZTTW010000555.1:0-3979 GCA_964616265.1 uncultured Myxococcales bacterium
CGCCTTGCTCACCCGCCGCGATGCCATCATCGTCGCCTCGGTGTCGTGCATTTACGGCATCGGCGCGGCGGAGGCCTATCTCGGCATGAAGATCGATCTGGCAACCGGCGTGGAAGTTCGCCGCGACGCCGTTTTGCGCCGTTTGATCGAAATTCAGTACGAGCGCAACGACGTGGACTTTTCCCGCGGCACGTTCCGCGTGCGCGGTGATGTCGTCGAGGTGTTTCCGGCCTACGAGCGCGAAAAAGCGCTGCGCATCGAATGGTGGGGCGACGAAATCGAGACCATCTCGGAGGTCGACCCGCTGCGCGGCAAGGTCCTGCGCAAGCTCGACGAAGTATCGATTTTTCCGGGATCCCACTACGTCACGCCGGCGGATGAGCTGGTGCGAGCCATGACCGGCATCAAGGAAGAGCTGCGCGAGCGGCTGGTCGAGCTCAAAGACGCAAACAAGCTGGTGGAAGAGCAGCGCCTGTCGCAGCGGACGCTTTACGACCTGGAAATGCTCGAGCAGATGGGTCGCTGCAAAGGCATCGAGAACTATTCGCGCCATCTTTCGGGGCGCAAGGCGGGCGAGCCGCCGCCCACGCTCATCGACTATTTTCCCGACGATTTTCTCGTCATGGTCGACGAGTCCCACCAGTCGATTCCGCAAATCGCGGCCATGCACAAGGGCGACAGGTCGCGCAAGGAGACCCTCGTCGACTTCGGCTTCCGCTTGCCGTCGGCGCTCGACAATCGGCCCTTGCGCTTCGAGGAATGGGAAAGTCGGGCCAAGCAAGTGGTCTACGTTTCCGCGACGCCTGGCAACTACGAGGTCGAGCGCGCCAAAGGCGTTCTCGTCGAGCAAATCATCCGGCCGACCGGCCTGCTCGATCCGGTCATTGAAGTTCGCCCGGTAGCCACGCAAGTGGACGACCTGCTCGGCGAAATCCGCGAGCGGGTGAAAGCCAACGAACGCGTCCTGGTCACGACGCTCACCAAGCGGCTCGCCGAAGATCTGACCGAGTATTACGGCGAGCTCGGCGTGCGCGTGCGCTACCTGCATTCGGACATAGACACCCTCGAGCGCATCGAGATCCTGCGCGATTTGCGCTTGGGCGAGTTCGATGTCCTCGTGGGCATCAACCTTTTGCGCGAGGGTCTGGATCTGCCGGAGGTCTCGCTTGTCGCCATTCTCGACGCCGACAAGGAAGGCTTCCTGCGCGCCGAGCGCTCGCTGATTCAGACCATCGGCCGAGCGGCGCGGAACGTGCGCGGCAGAGTCATCATGTACGCCGACCGCGAGACGGCGTCGATGAAGATCGCCATCGACGTCACAGGGCGGCGGCGCACCCTGCAGGAAGAATACAACCGGGTCCACGGCATTACGCCGAAGACCATCGAAAAGGCGATCGCCGAGCTGGCCGGGACGGCGCAGGACGATCGGTGGGATCCAACGAAGGCGACGCTGCCCAAGAAAGGCAAGAAGGTCGTGCCTCCCGACGAGCTTCCCGCGCTCATCGCCTCGCTCAAGAAGGAAATGTTCGGGTTGGCGGAAAAGCTGGAATTCGAGAAGGCCGCGGCGTTGCGCGATCGCATCGCTCAACTCGAAGAGCTGCACGTCGATCTCGGCTGAGATTCAAGCTAGGCGATACGCCAGCCGCCAGATACGAATTCCAGCTTCTTCGCAGTGACGTTCGCGCCACGACCGCGCCTGGAACATGCTCTTTGGCAAAAAGCTCCACGCCTCGCCCAAGCTCACGAAGCGCCTCGGCGTTTCCCGTTCCAGCGCCGCCATGGCGTCGAGCGCGATGTCGAAGATGTCGGTGGCCACGTGAACCTCGCCGCCGGGCACCAGCAAGTCCGCCAGCTGATCGATGAGCTCGACGCCTACCACCCGGCGCTTGCGCTGCTTCGATTTGAAATACGGATCGGGAAAATTGATGAAGAAACGGCGCACGCTGGCCGGGGCGAACAAGCGCGGTAAATCCACCGAAATGTTGGCGAATACGCTGAGAACCTGGGCGAGGCCTTTCAGGGCGCAGATCTGGTTCGCTTGCTCGACCATGTCGCGGCGCAATTCCACGCCGATGTAGCTGCCCTCAGGCTCGTGCATCGCCCGCTCCATGAGAAAGAGGGCTTCCGCCGAGCCCAGCTCGACTTCGATGGGCTGCCTTGCGGGCAAACGCAGCCGCTCGACGGGAATCTGCAGGTAGTCGGAGCGCAGCGGATTGACATGCTGGCGAATGCGCACGACAAGCTCCGCGCCGAGACCTTAGCGCTTTACGACTAGCGCGGGAGTGGCCAGCGCGCGGTAGCGGCGATTCACGTAGAGCTGCTGCAAGATGCCGATGAGGTAGCTGGTGAGCGTGTAAATCGAAAGCCCGGCCGGCAAGAAGAGCGAGAAGCCGGTGAACATGACCGGCATCATCACGGACATCATCTTCTGCTGTTGCGGATCGGTTCCGGCAGGAGACATGCGCATTTGCAGGAACATGACGGTGCCCATGAGCAGCGGCGCCAGGTAGTACGGATCCTTCGCCGATAGGTCGGTGATGTACCAGAAGAACGACGAGTGATAGATCTCGACCGAGTAATTCAGCGTCGAGAAAAGCGCGATCCAGATCGGCATCTGGATGAGGCTCGGCAGGCAGCCGCCGAAGGGTGACACGCCGTGGGCCTTGTAAAGGTTCATGGTTTCGACGCCCAGGCGCTGCTTGTCGTTTTCGTACTTCTTGCGCAGCTCCGCGATCTTGCCCGACAGGCCCTGCATCTTCTTGGCCGACACCAGCGTGCGGTGGGTCGGATAGAAGGTGACCAAGCGAACGAAAATGGTGAGCAGGATGATAGCGATGCCCCAGTTGCCCGACAGCTTGTAGAACTGCTTGAGTAAGAGCAGCATGGGCCGCGAGAGTACGGCGAAGGTCACGTCCACGGCGTCGGCCAGCTTGGCGTCTTCGCCGCCGGGACGCACGGCCTCGAGGTCGTGCGCGTACTTTGGGCCGGCAAACACGACGAACGGATACTCGGTGCGCTCGCCCGGCGCCACGGTGCGCGTGGCGAAAGACAAGGTGACCTCGGCGGTACCGAGGTCGAGCGATTGTTCCTTGCACGCCCGATCGCGAGGCTGACTCTCCGGGAAGGGAACCGCAGCGACCATGAAGTACTTATCGCCGGCGGCGACCCAGCGCACGCCCCCGACGTAGCTTTGCGACTCCTTGACCAGAGCCTCCACCGTCGCGCGCTTCGCCTTCTCGCCGACGTAACACACCATCTCGGCCAGGTTCGCCGAGGCGTAGCTGAACATGCCCCCGCCCTTCTTTTGCGGATCCTGCGCGGCGAAGAGCTCGAGGAGAAGGCTGTGGTCGGCAGCCCGCGCGGTCTTGTTCTGAACGAAGACCGAGAGCAGCAACCGGTAGCGCGCGCTTTCCAGTGAGTAGCGCTTTTCGACGACAACTTCGTCCGTTTCGGCGCGAAAGACCACGCTGTCGGCGCTCGGACGGTTGACCGTCCAAACCACCTGGTCGTCCCAGCGAAAGTCCGCTTTGGCGAAGACGATGCGCAACGGCGCCGTGCTTTCGCCCGAGGTCGAAACGATTTGCATGCCCGACGAAGGATCCGCCACATTCTTGAGGAACTGGCGATCCTTGAGCCGGATCTGTCGAAGCGAAGCACCGTGGCTCGAAAGCACGTAAGCGGCATCCGCCGACTCCAGCGTGACCATCTCCTCGGCAGGACGAACCGCCGGAGCGAACGGAGCTTTGGCCCCCAGCTCGGCTTGGGCTGCAGGTGCGGCGGCAGTCGCGGCGCCCGAGTCGGTTGCCGTCGAGCTCGGAGCCGAGGCCATCGGCTGCTGCATCGGCGTCCGGGCAGGCGGCGTGGGTGCGAAGAACTTCATCCAAAGGAAAAGGATGCCCATCGACACCACCACCGCGAGAAGCAACCGCTTATCCATAAAATCTCCTAGATCGAATGCGAGTGCAGCTCGGCCGGTTCG
>CAZTTW010000556.1:0-3967 GCA_964616265.1 uncultured Myxococcales bacterium
AAACATTCTATACCTTCGTGTTGGAAAATCTCGATCGCTTTGGTGCCCTGAAAGCGATGGGGGCCAAGGGACGCGAGTTAGTCTACATGCTGCTTTTCCAGGCGGGAATTACCGCCGTCGCTGGATACGGCCTGGGGATCGGACTCTGTACGATTCTCATCTTGGTCGCGAAACTCCGCGTGCCCGACTATGCCTCGATCATTACCTTTAGCAATCTCGCCATGGCCTTCGCCATGGTTCTCGTTATCGCCGCGATCTCTAGCTACATCGCCATTCGTCGTGTGCTTAAGATCGAGCCGTTCGACATCTTTCGGAGCTGACGATGAATGCTATCGAAGCCAGGGACTTGAGTAAATGGTTCGGCGAAGGCGAGACCCGAACCAACGCGGTTCAAAGCGTCGCGTTCGACGCCCATTTTCAAGAGATGCTGTTCATTGTTGGCCCGTCGGGTAGCGGAAAGACCACACTTCTTAGTATTATTTCCGGAATCCTCCGCCCCAACCAGGGCACCGTCAAGATCAAGGACCAAGACATATGGAGTCTCTCGGCCGACAAGTTGGCCGACATGCGCCTCAACACCGTTGGCTTCGTCTTCCAAGACTTCCACCTGTTCCCAAAGCTCACCACCGCAGAAAACGTGGCGGTACCTTTGATTCTCAAGCGTCGCAAGTGGGGTGAAGCCATCAAGGAGGCCATGCAGGCTCTCGAGAAGGTCGATCTCACCCAGCGAGCGGAGCTATCGCCACAGAAATTGAGCGGTGGCGAGCAACAGCGTGTCGCTATCGCCCGAGCCATTGTGAGTAAGCCGGATATTTTGGTCCTTGATGAGCCGACGGCGTCGCTCGACGGCGACACGGGACGCAAGATCGTCGAGTTCGTGAAGCGCGACATCCTGAACGCTCAGCGCTGCATCATCATCGTCACCCATGACGACCGAATCTCCGAGTTCGCCGATCGCATGATCAAGATGGAGGACGGGAAGGTCATCGAGATCGAGAAAGGGCAAGGCCATGCGTAACAAGATCATTTTCGCGTTAGTTGCCGTGGGCGTGCTGCTCGCTTTTGCGAGTGCCTACGTGTATGCGCGACCGCCGAAACCACAGTCGCCCGTCTTCCAACCTGCGTCCAATCCCTATGCGCAAGGCATTTTCGCAAACGGCATCATCGAGAGCTACCAAGCCCACGGCGAGAATATCAACATTTATCCAGATGTTTCCGGCAGCGTCCGGGAAATATTGGTTGCGGAAGGTGAGAGTGTGCAATCGGGCGCTCCCCTGCTGGCCATCGACAGCACGGTGCAAAAGGCGACCACCGATCAGCAAAGGGCCCAGGCCGACGCTGCGGTGTCGCTGCTGGAGGAGCTCAAGGCTCAGCCACGCAAGGAGAATCTCGAGGTGGCACGTGCTCAAGTCGAGCTAGCGACGGCGAGCCTCAAGAGCGCCCAGGACACGCTGAACAAGCAGCAGCACTCCTACGACTTGGAGCCGCGTTCGGTCAGCAAGGACACTCTCGACACGGTTCGCAACTCCGTCAAGGTGGCGAAGGCGAATCTCGATGTGTTCACTCGCCAGTTCGAGCTCACGAGGGCCGGAGCCTGGACCTTCGACATTCAGAATCAAAAGCGGCAGGTGGAAGCTCTCTCCAAAGCGTGGTCCGCATCCACGGCGCTTCTTGCCAAGTACACGGTTCGTGCGCCGGCGGATGGCGTGATTCTTTCGATTCAGGCGGCCCTGGGCAGCTACGTATCTTCCCAGGGTGCCTACGGTACCTATACCCAGGGCCTTGGCCCCATCATTGTCATGGGGACCGGCAAATCCAGCGGATACATGAGTGTGCGGTGCTACGTTGACGAGATCCTGATCCCGAAGCTGCCGTCCGCAGACAAGATGGTCGCTACGATGTCGATTCGTGGCACGAGCACGACCATCGCTCTCGAATTCGTTCGACTACAGCCTTACGTGAGCCCGAAGATCGAACTCTCCGACCAACGATTGGAGAAAGTCGATCTGCGCGTGCTTCCCGCTATCTTCCGCTTCCAACCTCCGCAGGGCATGGAGGTCTATCCGGGACAGATGGTGGATGTCTATATCGGTGCACGGGATGCGACAGCGGTATCATTGCCGAGTGGGCCTCGACTGAAATCGCCTTTGATTGAATACACCGACGAGCGAAAGGCCTCGGCGCCGCCCGCGCTGGCGGTGAAGCGGCCGTGAGCACGACGCAGCAAGGCCGGTGGCGACAAAGCCATCGCGTAGCCCTGGTGGCTCTCGGATTGGTCGGGTGCGCTGTCGGACCCAACTACGTACGCCCCGACCCGCCGAAGACATCCAGCTACACGGCGGCCCCGATCCCGATGGCTACCGTTGTGGCCGATGGGCAGGTTCAGCGCTTTGTGGGGGGGAAGAAGGTCGATGCCGACTGGTGGCGCTTGTTCGAGAATCCGAAGATCAACGCCTTCATTGCTCAGGCTTTGGTTGACAATCCGACCCTCCAGGCGGCACAGGCCACGCTTCGCCAAAGCCAGGATATCCTTCGGGCGGGCTACGGCGTCTTTGTTCCTCAGGTCGTGGGTGACGTTGGCGCCAGCCGACAGACCTCCAATCTGAGGCTCATTGGGTCGACCGCACCGAACAGTGTCTTCAACCTATTTACGCTGTCGGCTACTGTCAGCTATACGCTCGACATCTGGGGAGGTCAGCGACGCCAGGTCGAGGGGCTGCGAGCCCAGGTGGAGGCGCAGCGATACAACGTCATGGGTACCTACATCATGCTGGCCGCTAACATCGTGAACGCGGCGATCGCCCAGGCGGCCTATCATGCGCAGATTCGGGCAACAGAAGATTTGATCGTCCTTGAGAAAGAACAGGTGAGCATCACTCGAGCTCAAGCCGATTCAGGCACAGTGCCCTTCTCGAATGTACTCAGTCTCCAGAGCGAGCTTGCGACCACCCAAGCCACCCTTCCTCCGCTTCGCCAGAAGATCGACCAGGCCAACCACCTGCTAGCAACCTTGTTGGGGCGTTCGCCAGCCGACTTTTCCGCGGCTTTGGACGGGCAGGGGTTGGGGCTCAAGGATTTCAAGCTCCCAGAAGATTTGCCCGTGTCGCTGCCGTCGCAGCTGGTGCACCAGCGTCCTGACATTCTTCTCGCAGAGGCGCAGCTCATCATCGCTAACGCGCAGATTGGTGTGACCACAGCAGCCATGTTTCCGAGTCTTACTCTCAGCTCGACTGTGGGGCTCAACAGCACGTCGGCTGCCAACATCTTTCATTCAGACAGTTCGTTTTGGAGTCTCGGCGCCAGTTTGGTTGGGCCGATTGTTGATGGCGGAACGCGCTGGTACCAGCGAAAGGCCGCCATCGAGGCGCATGACGCCGTTCTGGCCGGATATCGCCAGACGGTTCTCAATGCTTTGGCGCAAGTCGCGGACACCCTGCGAGCGCTGGAACACGACGCTGAAACACTGAGCGCGCAGGCTGACGCGGTTCATGCCGCATTCGAGGCCCTGCACCTCACACACATCAATTACCAGACCGGGATCGCAACGTATCTTCAGCTCCTGATCGCCGACGAACAGTACCATCAGGCGACGATAGCCTATGTGCAAGCACAGGCGCAGCGTCTCCAGGACACCGTTGCGCTCTACGTGGCTTTGGGCGGCGGTTGGTGGCTCGCGCAAAAGTGAGACCCTGCTTCGGCCTAACAACACTGTGTCACCTGACTCTGGTTGTGGGGGGGGCGAGCATGAGCACCAGGTGATCGGGCTTTCGAGAGATGGGGTGGTCCGATTTCTTTTGAGGGTCCATCGTCAGCCGTTCGCTCAATCATTACGAGCAGGCCTTGCGACCAAATTGAGCGAGTCAACGGCGCCGCGGTGATGACGCTGGCGTAATTGTTTCGGCACTATCAATGCAGTACATCAGCGATACTTTCGCATCCCTAGGATCGAACGTCATTCAGGTTACGC
>CAZTTW010000557.1:0-3964 GCA_964616265.1 uncultured Myxococcales bacterium
CACTTCAACCATCCCGACGAAATCACGACGATCACGCAGGCGGCGGCAAACAAGCTGCAGGAGCGCGGCATCTTCGTGCGAAACCAGACGGTTATCATGCGCGGCGTGAATGATACGCCGGCCATCATGGGCCTGCTCATCAAGCGGCTGTCGTACATCAATGTCCACCCGTACTACGCCTATGTGCACGACATGGTGAAGGGTGTCGAGGATCTGCGCACCACCGTCGCCACCGGCCAGCACATCGAGAAGCAGATCCGTGGCTTGGTCGGCGGCTTCAACATGCCCGCCGTCGTCGTTGATACGCCCGGCGGAGGCAAGCGCGAGGTGCATTCGTACGAGCACTACGACCAAGTCACTGGCATCAGCGTCTACCTCTCGCCCGTGGTTCATCCCGGCGACTACTTCTGCTACTTCGACCCGATCCATCTTCTGCCGCCCGAGGGGCAAGCCCGCTGGGCCAAGCCCGAGGAACACGACAAGATGATCGAAGAAGCCATCGCTGTGGCTCGGAGCAAGGCGTGACCGGGCCGAGCTCGCACCTCGACAAAGGCTGGCGCTGTCTCGACGAGGGAGACTTCAGTGGCGCGCGCCGGGCAGCCGAACGCGACATGGAGGAAGATCCAGGCAATCCGGAGTCGTTGCTGTTGCTCGCCGCCTGTGCCCGTGCCCAAGGCGATTTCGAGAAATCGCTCGAGCTCCTGGCGCAAGCCTCGGAGGCGGACGAAGAATGGGGTGCGCCGTCGCAGTGGATGGCGGAGATTTTGGCCGAGGATCTGGGCCGTCCTGAGGAAGCTCTCAAGTTCGCCAGCCAAGCTCTCGAACGCGCCGACGAGGAAGAGGAGTTCCTGGACGCGATCGTGCTCAAGGCGGGTCTGGAAATTCAGCTCGGCAAGACCAAGGCGGCGCAGGTGACGCTGTCCGAGCTTCCGTCTGCCGACGAGGTAGATCTGCCGCCGGAGCTGTCGCTCGATCTCGGGTACCTCTTCCTCGAAGCCGAGGTTATCGCGGAGGCTGAAAAGAGGTTTCGGTCGCTCACCTCTGTAATGGAAAAACCGGGAGGGCTTCCAAGCCTTCCCGCGATGCTCCACGCCGAGCAAAGCTCGGCGGCTTCCCACGCGGTGGCGACCGAGCACCAAGCCGAGGCGTGGTACGGGCTCGGACTTTGCGCTGAGGCGCTCTCCGACGAGAGTGGCAAGCGGGACGCGTGGTTGCGGGTGCTCACGCTCGATAGCGAGGCTCCTCTCGCGGAGCCCCGCCTGAGTGAGGCCGAAATGGGCGAGGTTGCCGAGCAGGCGCTGAAGGAATTGCCCGAAGCTGCTCGCAAGCTGATTGCGCACGTCCCGATCGTGATTGTCGACTCGCCGGCCCGTCAGGAAGTGGAGCGGGGCATGGATCCGCGCCTGCTCGGGATGTTCGAAGGCACGGCGTATTCGGACGGTGGCATGCTAGGCGGCGCGCCGCAGGTCACGCAGATTCTGCTCTTTCGCAAGAACCTCGAGCGTATGGCCGTCGACGCGGAAGATCTGCGCGAGCAGATTCGCATCACCTTGCTGCACGAGACCGGCCACTTTTTCGGCATGTCCGAAGACGACTTGGCCGACGTGGGACTGGATTAGGACAGCGTCCATAGAAAAACGGCGGCGGAATCTCTTCCGTCGCCGTTTGCTAGAAAGTCGCCAGGGCCTAAAAGGTGAAGAGGTCGGGGCGCGCGGCGGCCTTGTCGATGGCGTCGCCCAGCTCTTTCCGGGTCGATCCGAGGCGCGCCAAGATCTGGCGGATGTTGTTGTAGCGCTGCTTGTACTGCTCCATGCGGACCTGGTCCGGCGAGCCGTTCATGACAGCGTCGAAGAGCGGTGTCTTCTCGATGGGCACCACTTTGTCGCCTTCGGGCTTGGGCCCGATCTTGCGTGGCGTCCACGGGGCGCCCGTGTTCGAGCGAATCTGGAAGCCCTCGAACTGATCGGCGGGGCAAGCTTCGCCGCCGCCTTTGCAGACCGGCTTGCCGATCTCGACCAGGTTGCCGATGGCCAGCTTGCCACTCGACGAGAACACCACGCCGTAGTTGACGGCCGGCTTGCCAGCATCGGCGGCTCCGCCTTTTTCTTCCATCTTCGCCGCGAACGCTTCCAGCGTGCTCTTGTCCGCTTTGGTGCGCTTGATGTGACGCTCGACTTCACCGTAGAGGTTGATGGTGTCGTAGTAGTAGTTCATCAGGCGATCGACCGCGAGATCCTCGAGCAGGTAGTAATTCACCTTGAAGATGCGCGACGTATCGGGGCGCGGTTCCAGCTTCACCATCTCCAGCTCGGAGATGAGCTTGGGATCGTAGGCGAGGGGATCTTTCTTCTCGCCGGCAAGCCGCTGCTGGCTCATGGCCACCGCGCTTCCGATCTGGGTGACCGTCTTCTGCATGTCGTCCAGCTCGGCCTTGACTCGCTTGGCGCCGAAGTTGGCCGCGTTGAACATGCGGCGGCCGACCGCCGAAGCACCAAAGCCGAAACCGACCGCACCGGCGATGACCACGGCGATGATCAAAATGATCCGACCCGCCAATCCGCCGCCCTGCCGAACGCTTACGGCGGGTTTGCCGTCGTCGGTGGCGCGCAGATCGAAATGCTTGCCTTCCGGCGGCCGCATGCTCGCGAAAGGATCCGCGAAGGCGGGCGCAACGGGCGCAGGTGCAACCGGTGATGCGGCAGTGCCGGGAAATGGCGGCAATGGACTCGGTATCGCACTTGGGCGAGGAACCGAGGGGGCTCCCGGCGCCACGGGCGAGGGAATGGGCGCAGGCATACCTGCCGGCGCTGGCGCCGACGCTGGTGCAGCTCCGCCTCGGTTGAGGCCGAGTCGGGCTTTCAGATCAGCAATGTCTCTTCCAGGACCAGGCTTCTTCGGTTGATCCAAGGCGTATCTCCGTGCGTGAGGGGTCGACTACTTCCCGGGTTCTCTCTCCGCGGGGACGGATGAAGATATGAGCGAGGACGAGGCGTACCTGTCAAGGGCCGAAGTCAACTAAGACCGAAATTCTTTGGCCTCGCTAAGCTCGAACTCGGTACTTTCTAGCACGTATTAATCGCAAATGACCTTGGATTGGGAAGCGTGAAATGCAAACCCTTCCATTCGGCATCCAGGGCCTCGCCTGTCCCGTCGATCGGGCCTTCGGCCCGCGGCTTCGCCAAGAGCACGTTTGCGAAACGGTCGAAGAGCGAAGTCGCTTACGACTAATCTGGCTGACGAGCCGCCAAGAAGCGTGTGATCCGATCCGCCGAGACGGCCGGCATGCTCGTGAAACGCACGCCGAGCGGTCCTCCGGGTTCATCCGGCGAGACCACTTCTCCGGAAGCCGTGATGACGTCGTTTGAGCCCGGCAATTGAAACTGCAACCCAACGAATCGAGTCGCAGTGCTTCCGCCTCCACTGATGGGGTGGATGCGCATACCGGTCCGACTGATGTCGGAAGCTCGGCAAAGGTAAGGGTAGCCGCTCAGAAATCGATTCATCAGCAAATCGATTTCGCGTCGAGGATCGGCCCTCCGCTCGCGACCGTTGCCAGAAATCGCCTTTTCACCAGCTGTTGTGTGCATGTGCCTACATGTAGGATAAAGACGTGCGGCTGTCAAATTTTCTGTATCTCTCGACGGTGATGTCCGGCACCATGCCTTGACGTGCCTTCCTTCTGATGCTGATAATTCTCCGCGGCGTTGGCGTTTACGAGCCCGGTGCGGTTTGGCCATCGCCTGCGCTATCCACCCCGAAAAGAGCGAGGAACAAATGCACCGTATGAAGATCGGTCTCATCGCTGCCGTCGCCCTAGCCGGGCTTACTGCGATTTTTTACGTTTCGCTGACCTCCGCGCTCAAGGAATCGTCCGCGCAAAACGTGCAGTCGCGGGTGGCTCGGGCTCAACGCATCTACCGCGACATCAGTCAATTGAACGGTCTCAAGCTGGCCAACTTGGCTT
>CAZTTW010000558.1:0-3960 GCA_964616265.1 uncultured Myxococcales bacterium
ATTTGACGCTCCGCTGACGCAGGTGCGGAGACCTCCACTTTTTCGGAATCGATGTCGACGTGGTTTGTGGCCCACGTTGCATGCGTTCGCAGATGGTCGTACATCGAGCCGAGGACTGGATGAAACGCGAACGTCGTGAACGTCACGTTCCTTGTTGGATCGAAACGGTCACCGGCTCGCACGAGCGCTTCGTATCCAGCGGAAACGAGGTCGTCACGGAGAGCCCCATAGACTTTCAGCCTGCGGGCGGCCGCTTCGACGTTGCGAAGATGGTTTTCGACGAGTTGATTGCGTTCAGAGGTTTGCGATGGAGACAGCACAGTGGATCCCTTTCTCGCCAGCGAAAGTGCGCTAACTAGGATCCCTTTGAGCAACCGCCGTGCCTGCAGGGAGGTCGCGAATTTTCGCGGAAATTCGATGAAATTCCGCGCGATGAAGTGTACGGCAACTGTCCGGGGCAACCGTCCAGTACGGTAGGGCCAGGGCGCGGCATCTGGTGAGCGGAAGGCGAAGGAAGCTGCGAAACCGCAAGATCGGTCAGGATTCAAAGATGCGCGTAAGCGTATGTTGAGCCTAAACAATGAGTTCTGACGAAGCCGCCCACCAGGCCTACCGCGCGCGTCTCTTGAAGGTCGTCGCGTACATTGATGCGAACCTCGATGCTGACCTCGCGCTCGATACTCTGGCCAGCGTGGCGTCGTTTTCGAAGTTTCACTTTCATCGCCAGTTCGCGGCGCTGTTCGGCATGAGCGTCTTCGAGGTGGTGCAGCTCCTACGCTTGAAACGCGCATCCCACGAGCTGGCATTCCGCAATCACAGTGTCATCGACGTCGCGTTCAATGCCGGCTACGAAAATCCCGAGTCCTTTGCCCGCGCCTTTAAGAAGCGGTTCGGCCAGAGTCCGACCGAGTGGCGCGAGTCGCCCGATTGGGTTGGCTGGCATGCCGCCGCCGACCGCCTTTACCAACTGAGGAGAGAGCAAATGGAACAAACCAAGACAACGGAACCCGCCAAGATCGTGTTTTTTCCCGAAACCCGTATCGCCGTGCTCGAGCATAGGGGCGATCATCGACTCCTGGGGAACACCATACGCACGTTCATCTCGTGGCGCCGGGAGAACCGATTGCCGCCACGCACGAGTGCCACGTTCAATCTACTGTATGGCGATCCCGACACGACACCACCGGACGAGTTTCGGATGGACCTTTGCGTCGCCATTAAGGGACCCGTGCCCACAAATACCTTCGGCATCGCTGGAGGGCGTGATTCCTGCCGGTCGCTGTGCCGCGCTCCGACATCGTGGTTCCGACGACGGTCTCGGCATAACATTGGACCGCCTTTACCGGGAATGGCTGCCAGGCAGCGGCGAGGAACTCCGCGACTTCCCTCCGTTCGTCCAGCGCGTGGCCTCTTTCCCCGAGGTACCGGAGCACGAGAGCGTCATTGACGTCTTTCTGCCATTGAAGTAGCGGTTGCTTGGCGCATCTGACCAGCGGGGCGCTCTGAAGAATGCGCTCAAGAATAGTCGGAGAAATCCTTTCAATTCTTTCCGAAACGCAATTGCACAGCTCGATAGGAGACTTGCAGGCGTCTCGCTACTTCATGCAGATCGCCGCCGCAATCCTCGACGTGGCGATTAAATTCCCTGTCGGAGAGCCGGCTGAGCATTCCAAGATTTGGGTCTTTGCGCATGTGTTCGTAGATGGTGTTGCGCGAAATATGAAGCGCGCGAGCCGCTCGGGCAGGCTGAAAGTCGTTGCGGGCAAGCGCCTCGGCAATTCGGTCGTGGCCGATGGGGGCGGATGGCGCGGCGATCTGAGGAGGGGGATCCCTTCTGCCAAGTATGGACACGAGCGCGGGCGTGACCTGAGCTGTCGCGTTGCCTCGACTGTGGATCGCCAGCTCGGTTGCGAAATTGCGTAGCTGGCGGACGTTCCCCGGCCAAGGACAAGGGGCCAACTCGACGAAGAGTCGGGCATCAAGCCACGTGCGCTTGGCTTCCATCGGGGTCTCGAGTCTGCCCAGCTCGTGCGTTTCGGCAAGCACATCCCTAAGGAAATGGAGAAGAAGCATTCCCAGGTCTTGCGGTCGATCGCGTAGGGCAGGTAAGCGCATCGTCGTGCCCGACAGCCGGTGAAGCAGTGCTGGCGAAAATGCCTGTCCGTGCTCCGGCCGTTCGAGCAAGTCCGAATCGGTCGCTGCGAGTACGCGCGCGTCGACGTGCCTGGCGACGCTTCCACCGAGACGTTGGACTTGCCCAGTTTCGAGTACGCGAAGCAGAGCAGATTGTACGTCGGGCGGAGCGAGTCCTATCTCGTCGAGGAACAATGTGCCCCCGTTCGCCGCATGGAAGTATCCGTTTCGCTCGCGTGCAGCATCAGTGAAGGCGCTCTCTTCGTGACCGAAAATCTCCGCAGCCACGAGCTGGGGCGGCAGGGCCGCGATGTTGACCGGCACGAACGGTTTGTTCTTGCGTGCGCCGTTCGCCACGATGGCACTGGCCACGAGCTCCTTACCAGTCCCGGTCTCGCCGCGGATGAGGACGGGCTTGCTCAGGTCGGCGACCGACAAGATCGAGGTGCGAACCGCATTCATTAGGTCGCTGTGCCCGACAAAGCCGAGGTCCTGCAGCCGCTTTGACGGTGGCACTGCCAGGTGGATGCATAGAGCAATACGCCGCCCCAACGTGAGCACGGCGCCCTGGGCAAGCTCGCCTTCGTCGAGAACGACCGCCTCATCCAACAGTTTTCGGCAAGCGCGATCGGCATCGAGCCGCCAAGCGGTCGAAGCTTCAACGATCGGCCAGTAACCTCAAATTCGAAACATGGCTGCCTGCTCAAGAGCGGATCGCCGAGTGGTGCAGGCACCTCGGCGTAGTGTGGAAACACCGGCGATGGACGGAGTGGTGCGTAGGTCAGCTGAACAAGCCAGGCACGTTGGCGGAGAAGCGGTCGATCTTCGCACACCATTTGCGCGAGCCGCTTGGACACCTGCGGCTCGACGAGATCGACGTGGGAAAGGTGCAAGAGCTCAAAGCTTCGCTTGATCGGATGTCGAACCGCTACAAGAAACCGCTTTCGCTCAAGACCCGGAACAACATCATCGCCATCTTGGCTCATGCCCTCAGGTACGCCGAGGAGGCGGGGGTTCTCGATGTCGCTCCACGGATCAGGCCGTTCAAGTTTCAGCGGCCAGAAATCGAGGCGCTGGACTTCGACGAATGGCCAAGGCTTTTGCAGGCGGCACGGAAAGATGGGCAGGGAATGCTGGTGGCGTGCTTGCTGGCGGAGGATGCGGGGCTACGGCTGGGGGAGGTGCTCGCCCTTCGGTGGGAGGACATTGATCTGGTGGCGGGGCGGCTCACCGTGTGTCGGCAAATTCGCAAAGGCTTCGAAGGAACGCCGAAGGGTGGGAGACGTCGGGTGGTGCCCATGACGACAGGTCTGCTGTCGGCGTTGAAGGCGCTGCCGCAGGTTCGCAGGGGGCGAGTGATTTGCACGTCTGACGGCAAACCAGTCGCGGAGGCGGCGCTCAAGCACGGTATCTACCGGATCTGCCGCAAGGCCGGTTTACCGGACGCGGGTGGCATGTCTTACGCCACTCGTTTGCCACGCACCTGGCGCACTTCGGGGTCAACCCATGGCGATTGCAAGCGTGGCTCGGCCATTCGTCGATCAACATGACCATGAGGTACGTCCATCACGTCGAAGAGCACTACCGATCTTTGCCTGCGGAAATCGTCGAAGCGGGGCAAAGGGTGCTCGATCCTGATCAGCGAGTGCTGGTCATGCTCGCCGCACGAACTGCAGTTCTCCGTGGCAACGGCGTGGCAACGGCACCCGTTGACGCTCAAGTACTTCCAACAATATCAGCTAGTTAACTTGTAGGCGGGACAGGGATTGAACCTGCGACCCGGCGCGTGTAAGGCGCCTGCTCTACCACTGAGCTACCCGCCTGGGC
>CAZTTW010000559.1:0-3959 GCA_964616265.1 uncultured Myxococcales bacterium
GTCGGCCACTCACGCGCATCTGCACGGGCAGGCCCGTGTGCACGTGCACGTCGCTAGCGTGAATCTGAATGGCCTTGCTCAAAATGCGATCGAGCATACGGTCGCCCGACGGCCTTGGCGGCGTGGCTGGGGACGCGGTCGCGATGGCATCCCGTTCGCTCATCGCTTGCTGCTGCTGCGCTTGCGCCTGCCGTTGCGCTTCCGCTTCGGCTTGTCGCTGGCGTTCGAGCATTGTCACCTGCGCGCGCAGCAGCCAGTCGAGCTGCGCCTGCGAAACGTAACCGAGCTTAAGGAGAATGTCTCCGAGGCGTTTGCTCGGGCCTAGGCGATCTTGTTCGCGCAAAGCCGTCAGCAATTGCTCTTGCGTGATGAGCTTCGCCGAGACAGCGATTCGCCCCAACAGAGAAGCTTGCGCCGCCGCGGCCATGGCTTAAAAGACTTTGTGTACGACCACGCTTTGGCCTGAGACTTCGATGACCGAGGTGATGGCCGCGATCGCCGGATCGGTCACCGTAAGATTCGTGCTGTTCGCTTCGCACAGATAGGTGCGGGGCAGGCCAGAGGCCAACGCATCACCGCGGGCGACCACGTTGCACACTTCGTTGGTAACGGAGACATTGCGAGCGACTTTGAAGACGTTGGCCTGAGAAACGATTTGCGCGGTGCCGGCATTCGCCGCGTACGCGCCGTCGAGGACGATGAGCGTTCCGCCGGCATTGACGAACGCAAAGAGGGCGCTCTGCCAATCGGTGCCGAGTTGTTTCAGTGTGGCGTCGTCGGCGGCCTCCTGCCCATAGATGAGGAACACGTTCGTGCTGGCGAGCAAGGTTGGCGCGTCGGCAGACGTGGTCGTCGTGCGTACCCATTGGCGGCCGGTTGCTGCGGCCACCTGGGAAATGGCGCCGTCGGCACCCGCAATGGACGTCCCGTTCGCGGCGCCTTCGTAGACCAGCACGCGAACGGGATTGACCGGCCACAGGAAGACAGCGTTGCCAAGGATGCGATTCATGGCTGGGCGATTGTGGAAGTAATCGTGGCCGATGACGATGGTGCGGCCGGTTCCCGCGGCCTCGCATACGCCGCTGCTACAGAGCCCGCTGGCACACGGGATGCCGCAGCCGCCGCAATTGTCGGGATCGACCGACACATCGATGCACTGTCGGCCACAGACCATCTGATCGGCCGTGCACACCAAGCAGTCACTGTTGTTGCAAACACCCGACGCACAGATGTTGTTGCAGAGGCCGCAGTTTTCGGGATCGGAGGTGAGGTCGACGCATTGGTTGTTGCAGTTGACTGCCGGATCCGTGCAAACCAGCGGGCCGGCTTCGCCTTGGTCTGCATCGACCGCGAGCGAAGCCTCGCTGCTCTCCGCGTCCAGGGCAATTGCGCCGCCGCCATCGTTCGAGCTGTCCAGGCCCGCGTCGACGGTTGCTTGGTCTACACCTTCATCCACGGCGGCGTCGTCGAGAATTGGCGGGCCGAGGGGCAGGTCGTCGATTGGAGGCACATCGTCGATCAGCGGCACATCACTCGTCAGCGCGCTGTCGGCGGCGTCGGCATGCAAAGCGATGTCGTCGGAGACGTCGTCTTGGAAGACATCGAGAACGCCGCCAACCTCGGGCAAGGGCTGATCTGCGTCGACGCCACTGTCATCGGCGACCGCTGCATCGTCGCCCGGGTTCTCGCCGGCATCGATCGATTCGACGTCCACCGCGGCCAGGTCCACGGGCATGTCTCCGTCGACAGGTACCGCAGCGTCCGCGACCGCGCACGTGCCCGCCACCACGCAGCGGCTTCCGCACGGCGAATAGCCTTCCGCACACTTGCTACCGACAATGGGATCGAAGCAGGCCGGGAGGGCCAAGAGCAACACCGCCAGCCACAGGCGCCCAAACGTCATGGCGCAATCTCGCTCTTGGTTGAAGTTGCGGGTGGCGGCTCCGTCGGGGAAGGCGTCCCGGGCGGCTGTCGATCGGCCGATGGCTGGGTGGCGGCCTCTTCATTCGTGGCGGCTTCGCCCTTCTTTACAATGACGAACTCCACGCGGCGGTTTTGGCGATTGGCTTCCTCCGAGTCGCCTTCCACGTGAAGCTGCTGCTTGCCAAACGCGCGGACGCGCAGTTTCTCGACGGGAAAGCCCATCTCGACCAGCATCTTGATGACACGCTCGGCGCGCTGGCGACTGAGCCAGACATTGAATTCATCGGGTCCACGCCGATCGGCGTAGCCATCGACCACCAGGTGATCCCATTCGGGATGCTGCTTCCACAGATTGAGCACCGCCGCTAGCGCCGGACGGCCCTCGGCATTGACACGCGCCCGGTTGGTGTCGAACAGCACGTGCTCGGTGAGCAGAATCCGGTCCTCTTTCACCACGATTTCGGCACTGTCTGGGCAGCCGTCTTCGTCTTGGAATCCGTTGACGGTTTCAGGCTCGTTCGGACAGGCGTCCGACACGTCCGGAATGCCGTCCTTGTCGTTGTCTGGATCCGGGCAGCCGTCTTCGTCCTCGAAGCCGTCCTTGTCTTCCGGCTCGTCCGGACACTTGTCGAGAGCGTCGGGAATGCCGTCGCCGTCACGGTCGCTCATCTTCGGCGCTGGGGCGGGTGCAGGCGGGGGCGGCGGTGGCGCTGCCGGATGCGTGTCGTGCAGCACCACTTCCAGTCCGGCCAAGGCAATCTGCGCGTCCGAGCTGTCGAGCACGCTCGACGGCTGCATCACGTGCAGGTAGCGCAACGTTGGTCCGAAAGTAATATTACTTACTCTGAAATTCCACCCGAGCCCCGCCTCGCCCGTAGCGCGCACCAAGGAGCCGGTAAGGCCGGCGCCTACGCCGACTTCGATCCACGGGCCACGCGCGTGCGAATCCACCTCCGAGCCTTGCTGGGGAAGAGGTCGGAAGCGCGCTAGGGCCATCAGCGCGCCGAGACCGCCGGTGCCCGGATCTTTGATGCTGGAATCGCTTGGCGCCGGTCCGTTGGACAGAAAACCGCCGCGCAGGCGTAGGCCCAGCAGCGTCCAGTTTCCGACGGGAATGGCCGCCGAAATCGACGGCATGGCTCCGATGCCGAAGCGATCGCGCAGATGCTGGTTGAGAGGAATCGCCACCGGCAGGTCGCCCGTGACTACGATTTTGTGCAGCTCCGACTCCGATTCAGCCGCCGCTGCGTCGGGCAGCGCTAGCGAGCTGGCCAAGCTGGCCAAGCTGACAACGCGAGCTAGCAGTGTGAGATCCAATTTCATTGCTTACGAGGGATCGCCGGATTCGGCCGGAAGCTTGAACTCGTCCATAGAAATGGAGCGTCGTTGCCGTCGCTGCTAAGCTGGTGCGCATGGTCGTTGGCTCTGCCGTCGTCGCGCTTTCGCTGCTGCTTGCGGCGGGCACGTCGGCGCCGGTCTTCACGGTGGCCATCGATCCAGGACATGGCGGATCCAATCGCGGCGCGCCCACCAAGAAGGCGGACGTCTTCGAAAAGCACCTGACCCTGGCCATCGCCAAACGGGTGCAGCAGCTCCTGGCCAGCGAAAAGAATCTGAAGGTCGTGCTGTGTCGCAAGAGCGACGTACTGATGCCCATCCGCACGCGGGTGCGCTGCGGGAACGAGGCGGGCGCGCGCCTGTTCATCAGCCTGCACGCCAACGCCGCGGGCCCCTTGGAAGCGCCCGGTAGCCAGCAAGGCTTCGAAATCTACGTCTTGCCGATGTCCGAAGTGGACAAGGAAGTCGCACGCGTGACGCTCCTGGCGCCGGACGACAGTGAGGCGGCGTGGGCGGGGCATCAGGTGCGTACGGCCGCAGAGCAGGGCTTGGCTGCCGCTCGTCGCATCGAGTGGCGATTGACCGATACGCTCGGCCGCGCGAAAGATCGCGGCATCAAGCAGGAAGGCGCGATGCTGGACGTGCTGCAGGGATTGGAAATGCCGGCGGTCCTGGTCGAAGTCGGCTTTCTCGATCAC
>CAZTTW010000560.1:0-3950 GCA_964616265.1 uncultured Myxococcales bacterium
ACTCGATGACCATCGGCCCGCGCTCGGTCAGCATCAAGCCGCCGTAGAGCAAGCCCCGGAACGGCCGCCCGGCATCGGCAAGCGCCGCCACGAGAGGCGCAAAGATCGTACGAGCGATGTGCTCGGTCAGCGCTTTGTCGACGAGCGGGGACGGCGAATACGCACCCATGCCGCCGGTGTTGGGTCCCTTGTCGCCGTCGAACACGGCTTTGTGATCTTCGGCGGAGTCGAGCAGCACGAAGCGCGTGCCATCGCACAAGGCCATCATCGAAACTTCGCGGCCAACCAGCTTTTCCTCGATGACGACCTTGGCTCCTGCGGCACCGAAGGCCTTTCCCTCCAGCATGGCTCGCACGGCCTTCTTCGCCTCGGCGTGCGACGACGTCACCACCACGCCCTTACCGGCGCAAAGTCCGTCGGCTTTCACCACCACGTCGCCCGGCTGCGCATCGATGAACGCGTCTGCCGAAGCGACGTCGGCAAAGGTGCCGTAAGCAGCGGTGGCAATGCCCGCCTCGCGCATCAGATCTTTCGCGAATTGCTTCGAGCCTTCGATCTCGGCAGCGGCTTTCGACGGTCCGAAAAAACGGAGATGCGCGGCCGCGCAGGCATCCCCTAGGCCCGCCATGAGCGGCACTTCGGGGCCGCAAACGACCAGGTCGACCTTCTCGCGCGTGGCCAGCTTCACCATCGCAGGAACGGCATCCGCCGCGACATTCGCGATGGTGACCCGGCCTTCCCCGAGGCCGTGCCCAAGCGCCGCGATACCGGGATTGCCGGGCGCCGCGATCAAATGATCGCACAGAGGGCTTTGCAGAATCTTCCAAGCCAGGGCGTGTTCTCGGCCACCCGAGCCGACTAGCAAAATTCGATATCCCATGGTTGTCGACTTACATCTCTAGGGCAGCGGCAGGCTTGCCAGGTAACTAGCGATGGCACCGTCGTAAGCGGCGGTGTGGGCGAAGGCCTTGCGACATAGCTCGAAGCGCAGCGACTGGGAAATCGCGCCGTTTTTCTCGATTTCGGCCAGCACGCGGTCGTAGTCGGACGGATCCACGACGACGGCGACGCGCTCGTGATTCTTCGCCGCCGAACGAACCATGGCCGGGCCGCCGATGTCGATGTTCTCGATGACGTCCTCGAACGAAGCGCCACGCGCCACCGTCTCTCGGAAGGGGTACAGGTTCACCACAACGAGATCGATGGCGTCGATACCGTGCTCGCGCATTTGTCGCTGATGATCCTCGGTCAACCGCCCTAAGATGCCGCCGTGGACGAGGGGATGCAGGGTCTTGACCCGACCGTCGAGCATCTCGGGAAAGCCCGTGAAATCGCTCACGTCCCTGACCGGAATTTGGGCTTCGCGCAGAGCGCGCGCGGTGCCCCCCGTCGATAGAATCTCGACGCCCAATCGGGCGAGACGCTTGCCGAGATCAAGAATACCTTTTTTGTCCGAAACCGAAACGAGTGCGCGGGCGACCTTTTGCATGGCCGGCCTTTTACCACAGGGAGGCGCCGATTCGACGGTATCCGAGGAGAAGCGCCGCCACGTTGCGCGATCGCATGTTCCTCCTTGTCATCGACCGGGTTTTGTCCCAAAGATTCAGGTCATGGCTGATATCAATACCGGAAAGACGGCGAAGTTGGATATCGACGGCAAAGTCATCGACCTGCCGATCGTCGAGGGCACGGAGCAGGAGCGAGGCCTGGACATTTCCAACCTGCGGTCTTCCACAGGCCACATCACGCTGGATGACGGCTACGGCAACACCGGCTCGTGCCAAAGCTCGGTCACCTTCATCGACGGCGACAAAGGAATTCTTCGCTACCGCGGCATCCCCATCGAGGAGCTGGCGGACAAATCGAGCTTCATCGAGACCGCGTACCTGCTCATCTACGGACATCTGCCGACCAAACCCGAGCTTTCGCGCTTCTCGCAGCTGCTCACGCAGAACGAGAACCTGCACGAGGACATGAAGTACCACTTCGAGGGTTTCCCCTCGACGGCGCACCCCATGGCGATTCTGTCGTCGATGATCAATGCGTCCGGTTGCTTCTACCCAAGCCTTTTGCAACGGGCGGGCCGCGACGAATTCGATATTCACGCCGCGCGCCTCATTTCGCAGGTGCGCACCATCGCGGCGTTCTCGTATCGCAAGTCGCGCGGGTTGCCGATCATCTATCCCAAGCCGACCTACCGTTACACGGCGAACTTCCTACACATGCTTTTCTCGGATGTGTACCAGGACTACGAGCTGCGTCCGGAAGTCGTGCGTGCGCTCGACCTGATCTTCATTCTGCACGCCGATCACGAACAGAACTGCTCGACTTCGACGGTGCGCATGGTTGCCTCGGCGCAAGCCAATTTGTTCGCCAGCACGGCGGCCGGCGTATGCGCGCTGTGGGGACCGCTGCACGGTGGCGCCAACCAGGCCGTCATCGAGATGCTGAACGACATCCACAACTCCGGGGACAACGGCTCGCGCTTCATCGCGGCGGCCAAGGAAAAAGGCAGCGGCAAGAAGCTGATGGGCTTTGGTCACCGCGTGTACAAGAACTACGACCCGCGCGCGCGCATCATCAAGAAAGCCTGCGACGAGTTGATCTCTGCCATGAACCTCGACGATCCGTTGCTCGACATCGCCAAACGCATCGAAGAGGCGGCGCTCTCGGACGCCTACTTTGTCGAGCGCAAGCTCTACCCCAACGTGGATTTCTACAGCGGCATCATCATGCGCGCCCTGAACATCCCGACGGAAATGTTCACGGTCGTGTTCGCGATCGGCCGCATGCCCGGCTGGATCGCCCATTTCAAAGAGATCCAGGACGACGCGAAGAGCCGCATCTATCGTCCGCGGCAAATCTACGTCGGACAGCCGCTCAACCACTACGTCCCGATGGACCAGCGCCGCATCGGGTAGCGCCACGCCGAAACCAGCACGCATCCAAGATCTCGGGCTGCGCGATTATCGCGAGGTCCTGCAGTTGCAGCAGGACCTCGTCGCATCACGACAGTCGGGCAGCATTCCGGACACGCTGATTCTCGTCGAGCATCCCGACGTGATCACGCTTGGGCGTTCGGCCAAGCCCAGCAATGTTCTTTGCCCCGGCGAGATTCCGGTCGTCTCCATCGAGCGCGGTGGCGACGTCACGTACCACGGGCCGGGACAGCTCGTGGCCTATCCGATCTTCCTTCTCCGCGAGGACGAACGCGACCTGCACCGATTTCTGCGTAGCCTCGAAGAAGTGCTCGTGCGAACGCTCGCCGACTTCGGCCTTGCAGGCATCCGCGAGCCGGGAAAAACCGGCGTGTGGATCGCGCGCGAAGGGGCCTCGCGCAAGCTGGCCTCGATTGGCGTGGCCGTGCGCAAGTGGGTGACCTTGCATGGGCTAGCGCTCAACGTAACGACGGATCTCACCCGTTTCGGGGCCATCAATCCGTGCGGCTTCGACGCGACCGTAATGACTTCGATGGCGCGCGAGCTCGGACACGCGCCTGACTTCTCAGCCGTAAAGCGCTCGCTCGCCCGTCACGTTGCGCAGGTTTTCGATCGCGAGTGGCAGGAGGCAGCGCAGTCCCTTGCCTAGCCTACATCCGCTAGGGCACTATCGGCCGAGCATGGGCCGCCTTCCTCTGTACGCCTCTCTTTGCGCTTCGACATTCCTTGTCTCGTTTTCCGCGCGCGCCCAGACGCTGCCCGAGGTGCCCGACTTGCCCGTTCTTGGTGAGCCTACGCCGGCCGCTTTGTCGCTCGCGCCTCCCGCGCCATCCCCCGCAGCGGCGCCAGCTAGTCCCCAGCCTGCACGCGACATCATCAATGCCCAGGTCGGCACGCGGCTCGCCTTGCGCGTGCAAAACCCAGCCTTCGGCCGGCGCAACGAAACGAACGATGCGGGCTCGGACGGCGAGGCCGAGGTGGTGCTGTGGGGAAATGTTCATCCCTTTCTGA
>CAZTTW010000561.1:0-3949 GCA_964616265.1 uncultured Myxococcales bacterium
CCCATCGCCATGAGCATCGCCGTCCGCATCATGGGCATGCTGCTGGCCGCGGTGGCGGTGCAATTCCTACTCAATGGAATTCGCTCGTTTCGCAGCGACTTGCTAGCCGGGATACTGAAGTAAGAGCCGCGCGGACTTTCTTGCGACCTTGGCCCGCCTTCGCAATCCAAGGGGAGACTGTCAACAGCGAAAGGGGGCGACGATGGCGACCAATTCCATACGACTTCACCGCGTGCTGCGTGCTACGGCCGACCGAATCTACCGCGCGTTTCTCGATGCGGACGCGATGGCCAAATGGCTTCCGCCGAACGGCTTTACCGGCAAAGTGCATCAGATCGAGGCCAGGGTCGGCGGCACGTACAAGATGTCCTTCACGAACTTCAGCACGGGCAACAGCCATTCCTTCGGCGGCGAATTTCTCGAGCTGGTCCCGGGCAAGCGCATCCGCCATACGGACAGGTTCGATAACCCTGGCATGGCCGGCGAAATGCAGACGACAATTTCGCTGAAGAAAGTCTCGGTCGGCACCGAAGTCGAGATCATCCAAGAAGGAATTCCGGCGATGATCCCGTCCGAAGCGTGCTACCTCGGCTGGCAGGAATCGTTGACCTTGCTCGCGCAGTTGGTGGAGGTGGAAATACCCGACTGACACCTGGCAAATGGCTCGACGATCGCATTCGAGCCGACGCGCTCCCGTAGGACGCTGTTTCTCATTGGGGTGGCTTCTGCTACGGTTTGCGCGTGGACATTTCCCGCATCCTCGGGCAAGAACGCCGCTGCATTCTTCTCGTTTCAGCCTCGCTGTTCCTGTCGGTCCTGATCCCCGTCTTCGGACACACGCGCGCGGGCGATCTGTCCGACCACTTTGGCGACCATCTTCACCACACGTGGGCCACGGATATTTTCTTTCACCGCGGCCTGGACATCTACCGGCACAACTTCGGCGAGCTGTGGCCTGGCTCCACGTTTCCACAGAAAGAGGAAGCCTGGGGAAATATGGCGCGACCGTACCCGCCGGGCGTATTCGCGGCGTTCGCGCCGCTGGCTTTGCTTGCTCGCGCCGTGCCGATGAGCAAGGCGACCTTTGGAGCCATCGCGATCGTCTATCTTCTGCTGCTCACCCACGTGGGCTTTTTAGGCCTGTGTCGGCTCCTGCAGCGTTCCTCTCCGGGCGTGCGATTGCTGCTAGGCGGACTCCTGTGGGCAGCTCTACTGCACCTGGCACTGGAAGGGTTCTACGATCCGCTCTGGCTTGGCTGTGGTATCGCCATGGCCAGCGCTCTACACGATGGTCGGCCGACGTCCGCGTTGCGCTGGTTTGCCGTAGCGTCTCTTCTCCACTTTCGCGCGATCACCCTGGCGCCCATGGCCGGGTTGGCTTTGTGGCGCGCTCTACGGCCGAAGCCGTGGCGGCAGTGGCCCTGGGCCACGGTGGTGGGACTCGTCCTGGTCTTGGCCGTGGTGGTCTTCACGTTCTCTCTGGTCTATCCGCAGACTGCGTCTCGCCGGGCTCTTCATCCGTCGTGGCCTGCGCTCGTGCACATGGGCGAGTTTGGTGCCGTCGTCGCGGTGACCATCGTGGGCTGCGCGGGCGCTCTGCTCCTGCGCGATTTTGTTCTTGCGGGAGCCATGCTCATCGTCGGTGTGCTGGCCATCGTCGATCTGGGCGTGTACCGCGGCTACTGGCACCACGCCGCCATCGCGACTGTGGCCCTCATCAGTACGCTGTCAGTCGACGACGACCGGTCGGAAAGGCGCCGCCAGTTGGCGGTGCTGTGGCAATTGGCCATCATGCCCATCGTGTGGCTGGGCAATCCAGCGGCGCTCATTATCGACTTGGCGAAGAGTTTCCGGCCCCATTTCTAAATGAACGCGGGCTCGGTGCGTGCGCTTCTAGAGAGAGCGGTGCCGGTCTTTCGCGCTTGCGCGTTTTCGTACGAGCGGTTTGCTCACGCCGCCAATTTCCGCCAGTCGAACCTTGAGCAACTTGCGCACGAGGGTTTTCGGCAACGGTCGTTTGCCATCGAAATGCAGCGCTGATTTCGTCTGTCCGTAGTCGCCAAGCTCCTCTGCCAGAGTGGCCAAGGTGCTTCCGCTGAACGGGAAATACGAACAGCCCTTGGCGGTTGCAAGGAAGCCCGCAATGACTCCGCCCTGAACGCGAAAGGCCGGCATCGAATAGCTGATGCACTCTTCCGCATCCGGGACGATCGAGCGAATCGTCTTGCGCAGGCTCGCCAGCAACGCGCGTTTGTCTGCGCTGACGGTCGCAAGATAGGCGTCAATGTCCTTCGGTTTTGCCATGCCCAAAGCATGGCCCGGACTAGCGAAGCACCGCAACCCGATCGCCGAAGACTTGTTCGAGCTTGGCCAGAAGCTCATCGCAGGCTTCGACTTTGAAATCGTCGCCGAGGTCGAAAATGGTCTCGCTCCGCTGCGGGATCTCCAGGCGCAATCGCGTCCGGCACGAACCGGGGAACTGCTGCAAGAGCCGCTGCAGCACCACCAATTGATCGCCCTTCAATAGGTCGGCATTCAGGCGCACATCCATCATCGTACTGCGCTCGGCACGAATCGACGTGAGCAGCTTGGCGTCGACGAAGCGTAGGCGCTCGCGTGGATTTTCGGCATCGCCCCACGGTACGTCCACGGTGCCGGTGACAAGTATCGGATCGCCTTGGGTCAGTGCGGCCCGGTATTCTTCGAGCTTCGACGAGGACACGTGGAACTCGATCTGGCCGTGCTGATCCTCGAGCTTGAAGAAAGCAAATCGGCCCGTGCCGTTCTTGATGGGGCGCTCTTGATAGTCGGATACGACGCCGCCCAGAATGACTTCGGCGCGACCGCCACGCTGAGTGCAATTGCTAGTCACGGCGTTGGCAAAGCGCCGCAGCTCGCCGCCAAAACGATCCAGCGGATGGCCGCTGATGTAGAAACCCAAGCTCTCTTTTTCGAAGGCCAGCAACTCTTTCGGCGTCCATTCTTCCCCTTCGGAAAAAGCGTCTTCAGCCGGAGGCGGTGGCTGCGAGGAAGAACCGCCGCCTAAGAGCGACAGCAGCGAGGTCTGACCACTGTCGCGCTCGCGCTGGGTGGAAGCCGCAGATTCGATGGCCGGCGCGATGGCTAGGAAAAGCTTGGACCGGCTGACTTTCTTCACCTCGGCGATGCCGTCGAAGGCGCCTGCCTTGACGAGCGCCTCGAGCACCTTGCGGTTGACTTTGCGCATGTCCACGCGCACGCAAAAGTCGACGAGCGACGTGAAAGGCCCGGCCGCTACGCGCGCTGCCCGGATAACCTCCACCGCGCCCTCGCCCACACCTTTCACGGCAGCCAGACCGAAGCGAATCGCTTTCTTCGGCTTGCCGACCGGCGCGGGCGTTGCCTTGCTGTCAATCGTTGCTTGCGTCGCTTGCGTCGCTTGCGTCGCTTGCGTTGCTTGCTTCGCTTCCTTCTTCTTGCGTCCGGTCTTTTCGGCCGGATCGCCCTCGTCGGGAACGACGGTGAAGTCGGCGTCCGACTCGTTCACATCGGGCCGCAACACGCGGATGCCCTGCGAGCGCGCCTCGGCGATGCATTTGACGACTTCTTCGGTCTTGTCTTTCTCGCAGGTGAGAAGCCCGGCAAAGAACTCGACCGGGTAGTGGTGCTTGAGGTACGCCGTCTGGTAGGTCAAGAGGCCGTACGCCGCCGAGTGGCTGCGGTTGAAGCCGTAGCCGGCGAACTTCTCCATCAGGTCGAAGACGCCCTCGGCGATCTTCTCGTCGACCTGCTTGACCAAGGCGCCCTTCATGAAGGTCGCCTTTTCCTTGGCCATGACCTCGGCCTTCTTCTTGCCCATGGCGCGGCGGAGAAGATCGGCTTGGCCGAGCGAGTAGCCGGCCAGCGCCGACGAGATCTGCATGACCTGCTCTTGGTAGACGATGACGCCGTAGGTGTCCTTGAGGATGGG
>CAZTTW010000562.1:0-3946 GCA_964616265.1 uncultured Myxococcales bacterium
GTCGGTAGGAAACGAAGAGTTTCCGAAGTCAGGATGTCCGCTAGGGGGATTGTCATTGGGTGAGTAGCCGATGGGGAAATCGCGGGCAATGATGGGGATCTGCAGTTTCGGAGGCGGATCGTCGAAGGTAGATTTGCAGGTCCACCCCTTCTCGATCTTGCAGTCATGCGAGCAGCCATCGCCGTCGGCCGCGTTGCCGTCGTCGCACTCCTCCATGCCGGGCCAGAGGATGCCATCCCCGCACGTGCTCTTGCAGGCGCCCACCGCGCTGCTGTCGGTTCCGCACTTGGGCTCGCTTTGACAGTTCGAGGCGCAGCCATCGTAGGGCAAGGTATTGCCGTCGTCGCAGGTCTCGCCCGCCTCTTTCGTACCGTTGCCACAGACGGTTGCCTTGCACGTGCTGGGGCTGCCAGTGCAGTCGTACCCTGGCTCGATCTTGCACGTCGCCGAGCAGCCATCGCCGCTGGCGGTGTTGCCGTCGTCGCATTGCTCGAAGCCTTTGGTGATGCCGTCGCCACATCGGGGAGTGCAGGGCTTGCCGGGCACCCTGCAGATGTAGCCGGGCTCGACAGTCTTGCAATCGCTGGAACAGCCATCGCCGCTGGCGGTGTTGCCGTCGTCGCAAGCCTTGTTCGACGTCAGGCTTCCGCTTCCGCAATTCCCGACGTACACGCAAGGCTTGCCCTCGGTGGGGCAGTTCCAATTCGCCTCGATTTGACAAATCCGACTGCAACCGTCGCCGTTGACCGTGTTGCCGTCGTCACACTGCTCGCTGCGCTCGATGGTGCCGTCGCCACAAGTTCCCCCGCTCGGTCGGTCCACGCGGGCGTCGGAAGAAGCATGCGCGTCGAGGTTGACGATAACGGCACCCGAACCTCCGCCATCTCCGCCCGAGGGACCGTTTCGCCCGCCGGCCCCACCGTTGCCATCGTTGACGACCTCGGCTTTGGCACACGCACCTAGCGCGAGCAATGCCGTCGCGAAAAGCGCGAGACGATTTGGACCCTGAAAACATCGGTGTTGCATCATTTCAAGGCCCCTTGCCTACCAGGAGTTAGTGCACGCTTTCCGCAGAATCACGCAGCTGGCAGCGCGGTGGACGATAGTACCTCGCGCGGATTCGACGTCGGAAGAAAATACGCCGGCGGCCTCGACGGCAAGTCGGCGCCCGTGGCTCGAGGAGTCGTCCTGCGCTCCTCGGTCCGTTCTTTGCTACGACCATCCCCGATGGTCAACGAGACGCGGATCGTTTGTCTAGCCTGCTTGTCAGCCCTGACAACAGGCGCTCAGGCCAAGAGTGAGCGCGGCGACAGACATGACAACCTCGGCACCCAGGCTCACGAACCCATGTTGCACGCGCTACTGCGGCAAATGACGCTGGAAGAGAAGGCGGGGCAGCTGAATCAGTTTTCGGTCGGGCAGCCCACCGGGCCGGGTACGCGCCGCGCTGCCTATGAGAGCATGATTGCCGCGGGCCAGATCGGCAGTCTGCTCAACGCAACCAATGCGGAGCAAGTGAACGCCTTTCAGAGAATCGCGGTCGAGCAATCGCGGCTCCACATTCCGCTCCTGTTCGGGCTGGACGTCATTCACGGCTTCCGCACCATTTTTCCCGTCAACCTCGGGCTTGCAGCCAGTTGGGATCCGTCGCTTGTCGAGAGGACTGCGCGCGTGGCCGCCGAGGAAGCGTCGGCCGAAGGGATCCGCTGGACGTTTTCGCCCATGGTGGACATCGCCCGCGATGCTCGCTGGGGACGCATCGCCGAGAGTGCCGGCGAAGATCCCTATTTGGCCGCCGCGCTGGCGCAAGCCTATGTGCACGGCTACCAGGGCACCCGCTTGGACACGCCGACCTCGATTCTCGCGTGCGCCAAGCACTTCATTGGCTACGGTGCCGCGGAAGGCGGGCGCGATTACAATACGACGGACATACCGGAGGGATTGCTCCGCCAAGTTTACGCCGTGCCTTTCCGCTCCAGCATCGCGGCTGGAGCAGCGACCGTGATGGCAGCGTTCAACGCCCTGAACGGAGTTCCGGCAAGTGCCAATACCTTCACACTCGACACACTTTTGCGCAAAGAGTGGAAGTTCCCTGGATTCGTCGTCAGTGACTGGTCCTCCATCGCCGAGCTAGAAGCGCATGGCATTGCGGACGATGGCGCGACGGCTGCTCGCAAGGCGTTTCTCGCGGGCGTCGACGTGGATATGGAGAGCGGCCTCTACCTGAACGAGCTCCCGCAGCTCGTGCGAGCGGGCGCCGTGCCCGTTGCTAGGCTCGACGATGCAGTCCTGCGCGTGCTGCGCGCGAAGGCGGCGCTCGGCTTGTTCGACGATCCGTATGCCCACGGAAGCGAGGCCATCGAGGCGCCACCGGATGCCCCATCCGTGGCGCTGGCGCGCGAGGCGGCCGAAGCATCGTTCGTGCTCTTGAAAAACGAGCGAGCGAACGCACCGCCGCTGCTTCCGCTGCAAGCTAGGCCCGGACTCAAGCTCGCCCTGGTTGGGCCGCTTGCCGATAGCGCCCAGGACATGCTCGGGTGTTGGAGCGCCCAAGGCCGAGCCAGCGACGTCGTCACGCTTCGGGCGGCCCTCGCCAAGTGGGGGGCGGCGCAAAGAATCACGTTGTCTTATGCCAAGGGCGCCGAGATTCTCGGCTCCGACACCACTGGCTTCGCGCAGGCGGTGCGCATCTCCCGACAAGCCGACGTGGTCATCGTCGCGCTTGGCGAGCGCGGAGATCGGACGGGTGAGGCCGCGTCGCGTGCTCATCTCGACTTGAGCGGACAGCAGGAAAATCTGCTCAAGGCAGTTGCAGCGACGGGAAAGCCCATCGTGCTCCTTCTCTTCAGCGGACGACCGCTGACCATCCCATGGGCGGCGGTGCACGTGCCGACGATCGTCGCGGCATGGTTTCCTGGCGTGCAGGCCGGCCCAGCGCTGGTGCGACTGCTCTTTGGCGACATCGATCCTTCAGGTCATATTACCGCCACCTGGCCGCGAGCCGTGGGCCAAGAACCTCTTTATTACAACGCTCTTAGCACCGGTCGTCCCCTGGCCGAGGCTCCGGCCGGCCTCGATCGATTCACCAGCCGCTACATCGACGAGGCGAGCACGCCGCTTTTCCCCTTCGGCCACGGCCTGTCGTACACGACCTTTTCGTATTCGACGCCTGCCGCGGACCGAGACGCGCTGAGTGCCGCCGCCATCAATCATCGCGGCGCAAACGTTACGGTCCGGGCGACCATCACCAACAGCGGGCAGCGGCCGGGAACGACGGTCGTACAGTGTTACATCCGCTTGACCGGCACCAGCATGGCGCGGCCGGTGCGCGAGCTCAAGGGTTTTGAGCGCATCTACCTGAAGCCGGGCCAGAGCAAGATCGTCGAATTCAAACTGGAAAAGGGCGAGCTTGGCTTCTGGAGCGAGGATAGGAAATTCCGCGCCGAGCCCGGACGCCTGCGAGTCTGGATCGCTAGCGATTCCACCAGCGGCATTCCCGTCGCGATCGGTATTCACGATTAGGCCTCGACCGGTGTGCGCAAGCGGCGCACACCGAGTCGTGGCGCTGGAGCGATTTCACTGCCGGGTTGGAGCCTCCAGCCGCGCCCAAAATGCTACACTAGGTTCTTCCCCTCTGTTCCTCGCTGGTCTCGCGAGCTCCTCGCTGGTCTCGCGAGCATAGCTTCCCCGTGCAAGATGCCTGACTCCGTTGAAACGACTTCCCCCGGCAAGAGCAAACGCTCTCTGGGCGATGCATTCGCACCGGCAGGCCTCGTGATCGGCCGGCACTACACGCTCCACGTCAAGATCGGAATGGGCGGGATGGCGTCGGTGTACTTGGGTTGGCTTTCCGGTGCCGCCGACTTCGCCCGCGTGGTGGCCATCAAGCGAATGCACCCTCAGTACACGATCGACGAACAATTCGCCGAACGTTTTCGCGATGAAG
>CAZTTW010000563.1:0-3944 GCA_964616265.1 uncultured Myxococcales bacterium
TTTCGGTTTCCCCGAAAGGATAGTCTTTTGTCGGAATCGGACTACGCGTTACGAATCGTCTGGAAGCAGCCAGCCCAACTTGTCTCTATCATTGTCTGCTCACGTGGTTAGTTGTCATCGAAGGCGGGATCCGCTCCCACCCGTCACTGCCGCCGCTTATACTGTTCGCAGGCCACGCGACTGGGGTGCTCTTCCTCAGGAATCTTCTTCCTGTGCCTCAGAAATCCGAGATCGCCCACGTGCGGGATGAACAGACCCATCGGCATGCCGCCGGTTCTACGCGCGGTCCGAGAGCGTCGCGGTTGGCTCGCGCTTTGCTGATAATTGCCGCATGACCAAGTCAGTTCGCCCCTTCGTTCCTTTGGCCTCGGTTGCCGTTTGGATTGTGTCCTCAGCGTTTGGATGCAGTGGCAACGCGATTACGAGCGATGGCGCTCGATCGGATGCAAGCTCCGGTGGCGCTGCGGATGTCGGTGTCGTGGACGCCGACCGGCTTGCCTGCGGAAACTCTTTCTGCGATCCAACCCAGATTTGTCTCTATCCGCCCTACGGCTGCCTCGCAGGGCCGGTTCTCGATTCCGGCGCATGTGCGGACGGATGGGAATGGTCGACGGCTTCATCGGCCTGTGTACAGTCGCGTCCCACGCCGTCGTGTGTGACGCCGACGCCCGGTCAGGGTTCGTTCGATTGCTCCGAAGATGGCAAGTACCAGTCTTGTGCCACAGTCAACGCGCCGATCCCGAGCATGTGTAGCCGCACGTGCCGCGCGAACTGTGTCTAGGGCGTGAGGCGGAAGCGTTCCGAAGAGCGCGGTACGTCTCTCAATACTCCGCCGGCAGCTTCTCCAGCTCGGCCAGCGTGTACACCGGGCCGTCTTTGCACACGTAACTTCGGCCGGTGTTGCAGCGGCCGCATTTGCCGAGGCCGCACTTCATGCGGTTTTCGAGGGTCGTGTAGACCTCGTCTTTGCCGAAACCTAGCTTGGCGAGCACGGGCAAGGTCAGCTTGATCATGATGGGCGGGCCGCACACGATCGCGACTGTGTTCATGGCGGCGGGAGCCAACTGTTCCACGATGTGTGGGACGAAGCCGACTTTGCCGGTCCAGTCGGGCTTTTCGCCGCCGGGATCCACCGTGGTCACCAGCTTCATGTCGTCTCGCTTGCCCCACGCCTCCAGCTCGTGCTTGTAGACCAGGTCGTTCACGCCACGGGCGCCGTAGACGACAGTGATGTCTTTGAACCAGTCGCGCAGGTCGAGACAGTTCCAGATTACGCTGCGCAGAGGGGGCAGGGCGATGCCGCCGGCGACGAAGATGAGGTTCTTGCCTTTCCACTTCTCCAGCGGGAAGACGTTGCCGTAGGGGCCGCGGAAGCCGATGGTGTCGCCGACGTCTTTGTCGGCAAGGCTGCTAGTCACGCGGCCGGTTTCCCGGAAGGTGCACTCGATGTAGCCTTTGCGGGTGGGCGAGCTGGCGATGCAGAAGGTACTCTCGCCTTCGCCGAACGCGCTGTAAAGGCCGAACTGTCCAGTCTTGAATTGAAAGGCTTCGCCTTCCTTGGCATCGGCGAATTCGAGACGAAAGGTACGCACGCCGGGAGCTTCGTCGGTGATGGCGGCGATGCGCATCAGATAGGGCTTGTAGATGTTCTGTTCCATGGCTACCGCGCCGCCTCGGTCAGATGCTGCTTCAGATTCATGTCCACAGGGCAGGCGCGTGAGCATTTGCCGCAGCCCACGCAGCCGATTGTCTTGAACCGGTCGGGGTAGTACGCGAATTTGTGGTACACGCGCTGGCGCCAGCGCTGGCTCTGTTTGTCGCGGGGATTGTGACCGGAGGCGTGCGACGTGAACAGGCGCAGTCCGCAACTGTCCCACGTGCGTAGTCGGTCGCCCTGGCGGGTGTCGGCTTCGTCCTCGATGCTGAAGCAGACGCAGGTCGGGCAGACGTAGGCGCAGGCGCCGCAGCCGAGACAGCGCAGGCTTTGCTCTAGCCACAGAGGGCTGTCGAACTTGCTGGCCAGCTTTTGCTCGAGCGCCTTTGCGTCGAACACCGGCGCCACGGTAGCTGCCGGAACCAAGTCAGGCGAAACGGGTGGTGGTTGGAGGGCGTCTTTGGCCAACGCCATCAACGCTTTCCCCTTGTCGGTCAGCACTTCCGCGACGTACCCGCCGCTTTTTAGCCTAGAAAGCAGAATGTCGCTACCCGCGCTGTCATCCGGCCGCGAGCCCACCGACGTGCAGAAGCACGCGTCGTCGGCTTGCGTGCAGCTGATCGCCACAACCGTCGTGTTGGCCAGCCGCGTATTGAAGAATATGTCCTTGTAGTCCCAATTGAAGACCACATCCAGCGCATGGAAGGCCCGTGCCTCGCACGGTCGTGCGCCGAACAGAACCGTCGGCACGGCATTGGGCTGCACGTCGTCGAGCGCAACGTTCTTGCCCTCGTACCTATATTTCACCAACCGCTCGACCTTAGGAAAGACAGTCCCCTTCGCTGAGACAATCGACTGTCCATCTTTGGCTATCTCGGCCGCCGATTTGAGCTCTGCGATCTCCATCCCCTCTGCGCCCTCTCTTGGCCCGAGCACTCGCATCCCGGTCTTCACCATCGCATCAACAAGGCTGCTAAACCCCACTTCACTGACCGAATATTTTTCGCTCATGGCCAATTACCGAATGAACTCTTCTTTGTCGTCGGGTTTGAAGGTCGACATGGCGTAGTCCAGCTTGGCGCTGGCGCCGCCTTTCTGGCCGAACTGCCTGCGCACGGTTCCTTCTGCGAAGAAGGTCAGAAGATGCACGGGAATGCCGACGGGGCAGGCCGCGCCGCAGGTGCCGCACTGAACGCAGCGGCCGGCCAGGTGCATGGCGCGCACCATGTGATACTCCAAGTTGCCGAGGGCGTGGCTGGCGACCGGGATCCATTGGGGGCGATTGCAGTCCATCGTGCAGCGCTCGCAGTAACACATGGGGCACGACGATCGGCACGCGTAGCACTTCACGCAGCGGCCAAGCTCGGCAGCCCAGAAGGCGCGACGCTCGCTGACCGACATGGCCGTCAGCTTGTCGAGCATCGCTTGGTCAGTCGCCGAAATCGCGTCGGGAATCGTAGCGACAGTCTGCTCGATGGCGTCGAACGTGAGCAGCTCTCTCAGCGTTCCGTCCAGAACCGCCAGCGCGAGAACACTCTCCTCGCGCACTTGCCGCTCGGCCGCCAATTGCAGAATACTGCGCAAGGTGGACGGCACGGCCACGATCACCATGCGGCCCATGGCGCGCACTTCGGCCTTGGTCAGGTAGGTGGCAAGGTTCTGCGTGCAGCCTGCATCGAACAGCAGCTCGCTCACCTTGTCCGCCGAACGCACGAAAATCGGCCGTCGCGCATTGCCAGTGCCCTTGCCGTAGCCGATGACAACCTTGACGGTGCCCGCGGTCAGCAGCTCTTTGGCTTTGTTTCGCAGCTCTTCCATTAATCAATACCTACAGCCGCGAGTTGTTGAATCTCTTTGTACGGGCCCAGCTCGCGGACCGCGTTGGTCGCTTGATTGACCAGCTCGGCCCACTTGGCGCCTTCGGCGGCGGAGATCCAGGAGAAGGTCACTCGCCGCAGATCGATGCCCACGAAATCGAGCAGATCGCGGAAGACCATCCAGCGGCGGCGGGCGTGATAGTTGCCCGACGTGTAATGGCAGTCGTTGGGGTGGCAGCCCGACACAATCACGCCGTCGGAGCCACGCGAGAACGCCTTCATGACCATCATGAAGTCGATGCGTCCGGTGCACGGCAGGCGAATCACGCGCACGTTCGATTGGTACTTGATGCGGCTCGTGCCGGTGAGGTCAGCGCCCGCGTAGGTGCACCAGTTGCACACGAAGGCGGTCATTTTCGGTTCGAATTGCTCAGCCATGGCGGTTCCCACGCTTAGATGGACATCAATTCAGC
>CAZTTW010000564.1:0-3942 GCA_964616265.1 uncultured Myxococcales bacterium
TCGTCAAGCGCATCTGGCAGTGGCGCGAACAGTACGGCAATCGCATTCTCGAACAACTCAAGGTGATGGGCTGCTCCCTCGACTGGGATCGCCTGAAATTCACCATGGAGCCCGAGTATTCGCGCGCGGTCATCGAGGCCTTCGTGCGGCTTCACGAGGAAGGGCTTATCTATCGCGACCGGCGCCTCATCAACTGGTGCGTGTCTTGTCGGACCGCGCTTTCCGATCTCGAGGTCGAACACGACGAAGGCGCGCAAGGCGAGCTGTACGACTTTGCCTATCCCCTCGCCGACGGTTCGGGCGAAATCGTGGTCTCGACCACACGCCCGGAAACCATGCTGGGCGACACCGCGGTGGCCGTGCATCCCGACGATCCTCGTCACCAGGCCAAGATTGGCAAGGTCATCAAGCATCCGTTCACCGGTCGCGAATTCCGCGTGATTGCCGATTCTGTCTTGGTCGACCCGAAGTTCGGCACGGGCGCGGTCAAGGTCACTCCCGCGCACGATCCCAACGACTTCGAGTGCGGCAAGCGCCACAAGCTGCCGTTTATTTCGATCTTCGACGACACGGGTGTGGTGACAGCAGAAGGCGGCCCCGAATTCGTGGGTCTCGATCGCTTCAAGGCGCGCAAGAAAGTGAAGGAAGAGCTGGCCAAGCTCGGCCTCGAGCGCGGCAGCAAGAAGCACGTGCACTCGGTGGGCCACTGCCAGCGCTGCCACACCGTCGTCGAACCGATGATGTCGACCCAGTGGTTCGTGAAGATGGAGCCGCTGGCCAAGCCAGCCATCGAAGCGGTCGAGCAGGGCAAGACCAAGTTCGTCCCGGAGACGTGGACCAAGACGTTCTTCCACTGGATGAACAACATCCGCGACTGGTGCATCTCGCGCCAGCTGTGGTGGGGCCACCGCATTCCGGCGTGGTATTGCGCGGACTGCAATCAGCCAACCGTCGCGCGCGAAACGCCCACGGCGTGCGTTCATTGCGGCGGCAAGCAGCTTAACCAGGACGAGGACGTGCTCGATACGTGGTTCTCGTCGTGGCTGTGGCCGTTCGCCACGCTCGGCTGGCCCGAGCAGACGCGCGAGTTGCGCACCTTCTATCCGACGACGGTCATGGAGACCGGCTACGACATTCTGTTTTTCTGGGTGGCGCGCATGCTGATGGCGGGCCTTCACTTCATGAAGAAAGTGCCGTTCCGCACGGTGTACCTGCACACCATGGTCACCGACGAGAAGGGCGACAAGATGTCGAAGGTGAAGGGCAACACCATCGACCCCGTCGAGGTCGTGGAAAAGCACGGCGCCGACGCGCTTCGCTTCGCCCTGGCCTGGCTGACCAATCAGGCGGCGCAAGGCAAGAACATCAAATTCTCGTGGAGCAACGTCGAGGACGCGCGCCGTTTCGCCAACAAGATCTGGAATGCCTCGCGCTTCGTGCTCATGAACCTCGGCGACTACGATGCCGATCAGTTCGTGGACCGCACGCCCGACGGTCCTGACAGCGCCGAGTTCGATTTGCCCGAGCGCTGGATCCTTTCCCGCACCCAGCGTGCCACCGAGGAAATCAATCGAGCTCTCGAGGACTACCGCTTCGCCGAGGCAGCGCAGGCCGTCTATCACTTCATCTGGGACGAGATCTGCGACTGGTACATCGAGCTGGCCAAGGCGCGCCTGCAGGATCCGGCGCGCGCCAGCGAGCGGTGGAAGATTCAGGGCACCCTGGTGACGGTGCTCGATGCGGCCATGCGCCTGCTTCACCCGTTCATGCCGTTCATCACGGAAGAGCTGTGGCAGAAGCTTCCCAAGCCGCAGGGAGCTCCTCAGAGCATCATGATTACGCTCTACCCGATTGCGGATCCGCGCTACCTGGACGACGCCACCGAAGCCTCGATGGCGCTGGTACAGAAGGTGGTCACCGTCGTCCGTTCTCTGCGCACCGAAAACACGGTTCCGTCGTCCGAGCGGCCCAAGGTGATCCTCAACGTCGCCGACGATTACAAGAAGACAATCCTCGACGGCTATCGCAGCCTCGTCTGCGAGCAGGCGCGCCTGGGCGAGCTGGTCGTTCGCCGTGGCGGCGACGCACCGGAGGGCAGGGTGATAACCTCGATGGCAGGCGACGTCGAGGTATTGCTGGTCGCCGCGGCGAAGATTGCAGACACCGGCGCCGAGCGCGCGAAGCTCGAAAAAGATCGCGCGACGCTGGCCAAAGATCGGGAATTCATCGCCAAGAAGCTGGCCAATCCGCAGTTCATCGAACGTGCGCCACAGGCCGTGCTCGACAAGGATCGCGGCCGATTGGCCGAGATCGAGGCGGCGCTGGCCAACGTCGAGGCAGCGCTCGCGCGGCTTTCCTAATGGGAACCCTGGGAGGGTTCCCAAACCCTCCCGCGAAGCTTCGCTGCCAGCAAAGCTGGCAGGCTCCGCACGCGTTTTGTCGTGCTATTCGTCGAACAGGACCTGATCCGAGATGTCCGACGCCGCTTCGTTGCGCGCGCCGGCCAAGTCGGCGTTCGTCTTGCGCAGCCGTTGTCCGAGAACCTGCACGAAGCTCCACAGGAGCTTCACCGACATGCGCGGGTAGTTGCGGATGAGGTCGTTGAAATCGCGGCGGCGCAGGACCAGCATGCGCGACGGCTCTTCCGCCGTGGCCGTCACCGAACGGGGGCCATTGTCCACTAGGGCCATCTCGCCGAGGTGAGCGCCCTGCCCAAGGTAGGTGACGAGCGCCTCCTCTTTGTGCAGGCGAACCTTGCCCGACAGAATGATGTAGAGCTCGCTGCCCGGCTCGTCCTCGACGACGATGTCGTCACCCGGGTTGTAATCCTTGACCTCGGTGAGAGCGAGCACGCGCAGGATTTCCTTGTACGTCAGGTGCCGGAAGAGCGGCATCTGCTTGAGGACCTCGACCTTGCGATTGAGCTCTTGCGAGCGCGCGTCCGCGACGGCCGTCGCGTCGGCGTGGACGCGCAGAACCACGGCCGTGATGTTGTCGTGCCCGCCGCCGTTGTTGGCGTGATCGACCAGTTTCTTCGGAATGGCCGTGACGCTTTCCTCGGCGAGCTGGCGCGAAATCTCTTTCTCGTCGAGGTAGGCGTGTAGCCCGTCCGAGCACAGCAGGAATTGATCGCCGGGCAGGACTTCGAGGTCGATGGTGTCGACCTGCACCGTCTCGTAAACGCCCAGGGCGCGCGTGACGGCGTTCTTGTACGAGGCGTAGGGCGATTTGGCCAGCGTCTCGCGCGTGACCTTGCCGTGACGAATGAGCTCGTTGATGAGCGAGTGGTCTTCCGTCAGCTGCACCGTCTGCCCACCGCGCACCATGTACACCCGGCTGTCGCCCACGTGCGCGATGAAGCCGCGCTCGGCGATGAGCAAGAAGGCGGAGATGGTGGTGCCCATGCCGCGCTTGTCGGGCTCCTTCTGGCCGCGCTCGAAAATGGCCAGTCCGGCCGTCTGCACCGCGTACTCGAGGACGCCTAGGACGTCGTGCGTGGTGACCCCAGTGTCGTGGCGAGCGTACGCGTCGAGAATGTCGCGCCGGCTGTCGACCGCGGCGCGAAATTCGGTCACGGCAATTTGTGACGCAACCTCGCCAGAGGCGTGTCCACCCATGCCGTCGGCCACGACGAAGAGGGAGAGCTTTTGGTCGACGAGGAAGTTGTCCTCATTGTGGGTACGCTTGCGCCCAATATCCGTTGCGGCCCAGAAGCTGAGATCCATGTTCCTCATCGCGGCCAGCCGCCGCCTGCAGTTGCGCTCTAAAGTACACCGATTGTAGGGCCGGGCAAGATAGCGAATTTTCGCCAGAATGCATGCAGGTCCTTGACAGGAACGTCCGCATTGCTACAAATGTCACCCACGGCGGGGCAGCCCGCCGCAAACATATTCGGGGATCGTCTAATGGCAGGACGCCAGACTCTGGATCTGGCTATTAAGG
>CAZTTW010000565.1:0-3931 GCA_964616265.1 uncultured Myxococcales bacterium
AATCCCATGAAAAACCGAGTCGCTTCCGCGGCTTCGGTCTGGCCCTTGCCTTGCTATACAATGCGCAAGCCCACCATGACGAACCCGCCCCAGCGCCCACGCGCCGAGGATTTCCTCGAACTCGTGCAAAAGAGCAAACGCGGCCGGCTCAAGCTCTACATCGGCTTCGCCGCTGGCGTGGGCAAAACCTATCGCATGCTCGAAGAGGCGCACGCGCTCAAGAAGCGCGGCGTAGACGTGGTCGTCGGCTTCATCGAAACCCACGGTCGAGCGGATACGGCGGCCCTGATTCACGACCTGGAAATGATTCCGCTCCGCAAGGTCGAGTATCGCGGGGTCGTCATCGAGGAGATGAGCCTCAACCAAATCCTCAAACGCACGCCCGAGGTCGCGCTGGTCGATGAACTGGCGCACACCAACGCGCCCGACAGTCGCAACAAGCGGCGCTACATGGACGTGCTCGAGCTCCTCGACGCCGGCATCAACGTGATTGGCGCGTTCAACGTCCAGCACCTAGAGAGCCTCAACGATCTCGTCGAGCGGGTGACCTCGGTCCAGGTCCGCGAAACCGTCCCCGACAGCTTTCTCAAACAGGCCGACCAGGTGGTTAACCTCGACCTTGCCGTCGAGGATTTGCAAGAGCGACTGCGCGCCGGAAAGATCTACCCGGTGGATCGCATTCCGTGGGCCCTCGAGCACTTTTTCAAAGAGCAGAACCTTGCCCACTTGCGCGAGCTCGCGCTTCGAGAGGTCGCCGAGAGCGTCGAGCGCGCGGCCATCTCTCGTCCCAATGTGAACGACGGATCGGCAAGGACCGCGACACGCAGCCGCATCATGGTGTGCGTGTCATCGGGCTCGCCTCGCACCCCCATGCTGGTCCGTCGCGGCTCGCGCATGGCCGGCCGATTCAACACGGACTGGTTCGTGGTTTTTGTCGAGACGCCCGACGAGTCGCCCGAGCAGATCGACGCCGAGCTGCAACGCCACCTGTTCGCCAACATCGAAAAAGCGAAAGAGCTGGGCGCCGAGACGGTTCGCCTCAAGAGCAAGGATCCCGTCGCTGCTATTCTCGAGTTCGCGCGCTCGCACAACGTCGGGCACATCATCGTCGGCCGGTCGCAGCAGTCGTGGTGGAGACAGTTCTTCGGACTTTCGATTCCTCTTCGCCTGGTGCGTGAAGCGGCGGAATTCGACATTCACATCGTTTCCCTGGACGACGAGGCAGCGGGATGACCTTTCGAACCAAGCTCATGCTCACCATGGCGCCGCTGGTCCTCGCCCTGGCGGCGGTCGGCATCGTTTCGGGATGGGTCACTGGGGTACTTGCTCGACAGCCGGCCTACATCTGGAAAGACAATTACCGCAGTGTGCTGGCAGCTCAGCGCATGAATGAGTGTGTCGAGCGGATGCACGAATCGGCCCTATTGGCCCTCCTTGGTCGAGGGGACGCGCTAACCCAGATCGACGCAGCCGGAGAGACCTTTGAGCGCGAGCTCAGGGTCGAGGCCGATAATATTACCGAACCCGGCGAGGCAGAGGCGGTTGCCCACTTGAGTTCAAGCTGGACCAACTTCCAACAGACATTGGCCGCATTCCGCGCGACCAACGACCCAAGTCAGCGACAAAGCATCCTAGCGACCTCCCTCGATTCCGCGTTCACCAAGGTCAAAAAAGTTACCGAGGACGTTCTCAACATCAATCAAGACGCCGTGGTTCGCAAAGGCCAGCGCACCGAACAGCGTGCCGCGCGCTTCGAACGTCTGCTGACCTTGGCGGTAATTGCCGCCTCGGTTCTCGGCTTGCTCGCTTCCGTCAGCCTGACCACCCGCCTCCTGCGGCCCTTGGGCGTGGTTTCGGCGGCGGTCCGGCGTTTTGGGCAAGGCGACGTTCAGGCGCGTGCCCGGGTCGACGGCCAGGACGACATCGCGCAGCTGGCGCAGGAATTCAACACCATGGCCGACCACCTGGAGCGCTACCGCAAGAGCTCTCTCGGCGAGCTTCTGCAGGCACAGCAAGCGTCGCAGGCGGCCATCGACAGCCTGCCCGACCCGGTGCTGATGCTCGACGCATCGGGCGCCTTGCAAGGCACGAACGAGGCGGCCCGCAAGACACTCTCGATCGATCCCGAGGAGACCGGCGCCGCTTCTTTCGCGAACGTCGATATAGCGGTTCGGTCGCTCATCGACCGGATGCGCGCACACGTAGTCGCCGGTCGAGGCGCGTATAGCCCCAAGGGCTTCGAGGATGCGCTTCCCGTAGCAACGCCCGAGGGCGAGCGCATCTATTTGCCCCGCGCCACGCCCATCTACGGCGAAAACGGGAGTATCGCTGGCACGGCCCTGGTTCTGCAGGACATCACGCGCCTCTTCCGCTTCGACGAGCTCAAGAACAATCTCGTCGCGACCGTCGCGCACGAATTCCGAACCCCGCTCACATCCCTGCGCATGGCCATTCACCTGTGCACCGAAGAAGCGGTCGGGCCGCTGACCAGCAAACAAGCGGATCTGCTCTTTGCCGCCCGCGACGACTGCGAGCGATTGCAGGGCATCGTCGACGACCTGCTGAATCTGTCGCGCATCGAATCGGGTGGCATCGATTTGCAGCGCCGGCGCGTCGAGCCGCAGAGTCTGGTCGGCGTCGCTATCGACGTGCACGCCGCTGCCGCCAAGAGCAAAGGAATCGCCCTGCGCGCCGAGGTCCTGCCCGGCTTGTCCGAGGTCTTCGCCGACTCCGACCGGCTTCAGCTGGTGTTTACGAACCTGCTCGGCAACGCCCTCCGCTACGCACCCGAGGGCAGCGAAGTCGTCGTTCGCGCGACGTCCGAAGTTGGCGACAGTCGCGACGACGAAGACAAAGACCGCGCCAACACCGAGCGACTTCTGCGCTTCGAAGTGATCGACCACGGCCCCGGCATTCCGGTCGAGCACCAAGAGGCCTTGTTCGAAAAATTCTTCCGGGTTCCCGGAAGTCCTTCGGGCGGCGCCGGGCTCGGCCTCTTCATTGCCCGAGGAATCGTCCAGGCGCACGGCGGGCGCATTGGAGTCACCAGTCAACCCGGACAGGGCGCGACGTTCTGGTTCACGATTCCCTCGGTGCCCGAGAAAGCGGCAGCGTAAGGATAGCCCGCACTGCCTAGCCGCTGGTCCTGCGCAACACCGCCGCGAAGAAGCCATCGGTGTCGTGCACGTGCGGAAGCAGGCGAAGGACGTTGCCGTCACCCACCTCGCTGGCGCGCGCCTTCCCCCAAATCTCTTTCAACGGCATGAGCACGAAGTCGCTTCGTTCGCGCAAGAAGCGCTCGATGACGCCGTCGTTCTCCTCGCGCAAGACCGAACAGGTCGCATAGATGAGGCGGCCACCCTCGGCTACCAGCGGCGCGTAGGCAACGAGGAGCGCGAGCTGATCTGCCGGATACTTGTCCACGGCCTTCGGCGACAGCCGCCACCGCGCTTCCGGATTTCGGCGAAGCGTCCCGAGCCCCGAGCAGGGCGCGTCCACCAGCACGCGATCCCAGATGCCGAGCTTGGCCTCGGCTGGCAGCTCATAACCCTGCACCTCGCGCGCTGCCAGGTTGGAAATGGCAGCGCGACGGGCGCGCCGCCGCAACTCTTCCAGCTTCCTGCCGCTCGTATCGAGCGCAAGCAGGCGGCCTTGGTTTCCAAGCATCGCCGCCAGCGCCAGGGTCTTTCCGCCCGCGCCCGCGCAGGCGTCGACGACGCGACTGCGCGGCGGCGGGGCGACGGCTTCGGCCACGAGCTGGCTACCCTCGTCCATGACCTCGAAAAGCCCGTCGCGAAACGCCGACAAGCCAAAAGCGTTCACGCGTGTTTCGAGCACCAGCCCGACGGATGAGAGGCGCGTTGGCGTCGCCGTCACTGCTTCCTCGGCGAGCCGCCCGATCAGCTCTTGCCGCGAAATCTTCAGGGTGTTG
>CAZTTW010000566.1:0-3928 GCA_964616265.1 uncultured Myxococcales bacterium
ATCATCCCGGACATCGTCCTGTTCGTGAACGGCATCCCGCTGGTGGTGGTCGAAGCCAAGATCGGCGACGCAAACACCGCGAACCCGATGCATGCGGCCTTCGAGCAGCTCTTGCGCTATCGCAACGGCCGCCCCGAGACGGCCAAGGCGGGGTTGCGCGAGGGCGAGCCTCGCCTTTTCCACACGAACCTTCTGCTGGTTCGCACCTGTGGCGAAAAGGCCGAGTTTGGCACCATCACCTCGGGCCACGAGCACTTCTACGCTTGGAAGGACATCTGGCCTGAAGCCAACCGCGCTTACAACCCACCGCTTGGCGTCGAGCGCGAACAGGAGAAGTTGATTCAGGGGCTGCTCGCCCCGGCGACGCTGCTCGATGTGCTGCGCACCTGCACCGTGTTCATGGACACCGATGCCGGCCGCCGCATCAAGGTGGTGTGCCGCTACCAACAGTACCGGGCCGCCTACAAGATCCTCGCGCGCCTGCGTGCCGGCAAGACGCCCGAGGCTCGCTCGGGGGTGGTCTGGCACACCCAGGGCTCGGGCAAGTCGCTGACCATGGTCTTCGTCGCGCGCATGTTGCGGGCCTCAGCGGATCTGGAGGATTTCAAGATCCTGCTGGTCAACGACCGCATCGACCTGGAAGAGCAACTCGCCGGCACGGCGAAGCTCATCGGCGGCAAGGTCAACGTCACCGAGAGCACGGCCCAGCTTCGCGAGCACCTGAGCACCGCCACTTCTGATGTGAACATGGTGATGGTGCACAAGTTCGTCGAGCGTGCCGAGTCCCTGCCGGCGGCCGTGGCCCAGGCGCTGCGCAAGCCCAAGATCGCGTCGAGGAATGCTGACGGTGTTTCCCTGGCCGCCGAAACGCCTGCGGCTTACCAAGCCATCCCGTCGAGCAAGACCTTCGGCGTGGTCAATCCGTCCGAGCGCATCCTGCTGATGATCGACGAGGCCCACCGCACCCAGGGATCCGATCTGGGTGACAACCTGTTCGAGGCGTTCCCCAATGCTACCCGCATCGCCTTCACGGGCACGCCTCTTATCACCGAGCAAGAGGGCGCAGAGCGCCACCGCACGGTCAAGCGCTTCGGCGAGTACATCGACCAGTACAAGCTGATGGACTCCGTGCACGACGGTGCCACCCTGCAGATCCTGTACGAAGGCCGGACCGCCGAGACGGCGCTGAAGGACAAGCACGCCTTCGACACCAAGTTCGAGGACCTCTTTCGGGAGCGTAGCGAGGAAGAGCTGCTGGCCATCAAGAAGAAGTACGGCGCCACTGGGGACATCCTGGAGGCCGAGAAACGCATCGCCGCCATCGCCAAGGATCTGGTCGACCACTACGTCGACAATATCTTGCCCGACGGCTTTAAGGCCCAGGTCGTTTGCCACTCGAAGCTGGCCGCCATCCGTTATCAGAAGGCCATCCGGGGCGCGCTGCAAGAGCGGCTGGACCGCGAGAAGGTGAAGTCCCAGCCCGACCAAACCTTGATTCGCCGTGTGGTGTTCCTGAAAGCCGCGGTCGTGATCTCGTCAGATCCGACCAACGAGCCCGCGGCCATCACCGAGGCACGCAAGGAAGCCAAGCGCTGGAACGCGGTCGAGAACTTCTGCAAACCCTTCGACTTCGACGATCCGGACAAGGTGCTCACCGGCATCGCCTTCCTTATTGTCTGCGACATGCTGCTGACCGGGTTCGATGCCCCGGTCGAGCAGGTCATGTACATCGACAAGGGGCTGCGCGAGCACAACCTGATGCAGGCCATCGCGCGGGTGAACCGGGTCGCCAGCAACAAGCACCGGGGCTTCATCGTCGACTACATCGGCCTGGCCAACCATCTGACCCATGCCCTGTCTATCTATGCCAAGGAGGACGAGCAGGACATTCGCGAGGGCCTGAAGAATATCCTGAGCGAGATGCCGATCCTGGAAGAGCGCTACCAGCGACTGCTACAGCACTTCCGCGGGGCGGGCGTCGCCCAAATTGAGGGCTTTGTGAAAGGTACGCTGCCCGCGGCCGAGGCCGAGGTCGCGCTACTGCACGCCGCCGTGGGTGCGCTCAAGGACATCAAGCCCCGGGCGGACTTCGAGGTGTACTTCAAGAAATTCCTGCAGAGCTTGAATCTGATCCTACCCCACTCCGCGGGGCACCCCTACCGTGGTGCCGCACGGCGGTTTGGCTATCTGCTGCGCATGGTGACGGAGCGCTACAAGGACGACTCGCTCGACATCAGCGACGCCGGGGAGAAGGTGAAGGCTCTGATCAATGAGCACCTCATCGACCTGGGCATCAACCCGAAGATTCCGCCCGTCGAGCTCCTGTCGGATGACTTCATCGCCCACGTGCAGAAGCACTCACAAGGCAGCCCAGAGGCCAAAGCGAGCGAGATGGAACACGCCATCCGCAAGCACTGCACCGTCCACTTCGACGAGGATCCCGCCTTCTACAAGCGGCTGAGCGAGAAGCTCGAAAAGCTGATCCAAGACCACCGCGACAACTGGGAAGCCCTCGCCGAGGGCTACGAGGAGCTGCGCCGGGAAACCATTGAGGGACGTACGGAGGCGGCCGAGGGGCTCACCAAGGAGGCCACCACCTTCTACGACTACGTGTTGCATCTCGCCTTCGATGGTGGAGAGGTCCCGCCCGAGGCGTGCGCGCTGCTTAAAAAGCTGATGTTGCGAATCGTGGAGCTGCTGCAGAACACGATCGATGTCCTCGACTTCTGGAAGAAACCGATCGAGGTCAAGAAGCTCCGGGGCAACATCGACACGGAGATTCTCCTGGCGGACATCCCGGCGCTAAGCGCAAAGCACGAACGCATAGCCGTCGAGGTCGTGAAGCTCGCCGAGAAGCGACACGAGGAGCTGGTCAAATGAGGGCCACACAGACCAACGGCGTTGCCTACGAGGTCGTCCGAAGCCAACGGTCGACGGCGGATATCATCATCGAGCGCGACGGCAGCGTTGTTGTTCGGGCGCCCGAGTGGGCCGACGACGAGCAGATCGGCAACATCGTCACGACCAAGCAGTATTGGATCTACCAAAGCCTCGCCGAGTGGCGCGACCTGAACGCAACCCGCGTCCTGCGCGAGTACAAGAACGGTGAGGGATTCCTGTATCTAGGGCGCGCCTATCGCCTGCTCCTCGTCAGCGATCAGGTGGAACCTCTGAAGCTGCGCGATGGCCGGTTTGCGCTTCGTCGGGACCTCGTCGAGCAAGGCGAGATGGTGGCGGCGAGGGCAGCCTTCCGCGACTTCTACATCGCCCGCGGCGTCGAACGGGCCTGCCAGCGCGTGGACTACTACTTCCCGAAGGTCGGTGTGGGGGCCACGTCGGTTGATGTTCGCGAGCTGGGCAATCGCTGGGCGTCGTGTTCGCCGACCGGGGCGCTTGCCTTCCACTGGAAGTGCATGATGGCCCCGCAGACCATCATCGACTACATCGTGGTCCACGAGCTTTGTCACTTCCATCACCGCGATCACACGGACGCGTTCTGGAACGAGGTCGACAAGGTGATGCCGGACTACCGCGAGCGGAAAGATTGGCTCCGCAAGAACGGGGCGGGGTTGGATGTATGAGGTCAGCAGCACACTGCCCAGGCATTGCGTTCAGTCCGCGTTTGGAGGCAGCTGTGAGAGACAAATCCATGACCCTTCGGGAAGCTGCCATCAATGTGCTTCGTGCGGGTGCTCCGATGCGGATGACGTCCTGAACCTTGGCGCCCGGCTCGACCTCTTTGACGATTGCGACGATCTGTTCCTCTTTGTAGCGGCCTTTCTTCATGGGCCCTCCTATCGGAGGACTCGCACCTCAGCCGGTGCAGTTCTTGGGCGAGGTCAGCCGAGCTGTCCATTCTGCGGGCCGCGCCTACTGTAGTCGCGCACACTGGATGATGGGGGTGCGAGCCGATTCAACGATGGCCATC
>CAZTTW010000567.1:0-3923 GCA_964616265.1 uncultured Myxococcales bacterium
GCTAAAACCTGTATAGGGAGTTCGAATCTCCCCCTCTCCGCAACCCCTGAAAATAGGCCTTCCTGCATTTTCGACTCGGTGGGCGACGTCAAACGTTGCTGATAGGGCGCGATTGGCACCACATCCCCGGCCGGCCGTGACAGGTCCACTGCCATGGCGTCAAGCTCGGAAGGGTTGAACAGGTTCTTCGACAAGTGGGCGTAACGCTGCGTGGTAACGATGGAACTGTGCCCGAGGATGGCCTGCAGCTTGGAGATGTTCTGACCCGCCGTGATCCATTGGCTGGCGAAGGTGTGCCGCGTTACCTGATACCAGGACAGGGCGGGCAGGCCGCATTCCTTGAGCGCGTCCCGTAGGTGGCGGTGGAGAGTCTGAGGGCGAACGAAGCCGGGCAGGGTACCGAGTTCCGGCCGGCCGCCGCGGTCCATGTTCGCGGGCCGGAACAACAGGCCCGTGCCGCCGGTTCGCAGCTTCCAGGCCGTCAGGATGGGCACCAGGGCGGCCTGCAGCGGGACCGTGCGGCTTTCGCTGTCCTTGAGCGGCCCGAGGCGTCCTCGGTGGGCCTGCTGGCGCACATGGATCCGCCGGTCCGAAAGGCTGACGTCTTCCCACGAGAGGCCAATTACCTCCGAGGTGCGCATGCCCGCGAACGCACCAACCGCGAACATCGTGGCCGTGGGCTCGGGCAGTGCCAGGAACAGCCGGCGCACATCGTCCAGCTTTTCGAGGTACGGCGTCATGGTTGGGTCCTGGTCGCTGCGGTATAACTTGCGGGTCGACCGCGGCAGGGCGCTTATCGGATTCACCGCGACGTGCCCTTGCTCTACGATGTCCGAAAAGAACGTGCTCAACACCCGGATGAGCATGCCCACCGATGCTGGCGCGAGGCCCTTCTTGGGCTTTGTCTTGGGCTTTTGGGGTGGGTTCCCCTTGCCGTGATTGCCCTCAACTAGCTTGAGTTCGACGAACCGCCGAATCATGGCGCCGTCCACCTCGCACGGCTTGCAGTGGCCGAAGAACGGATCGAGGTGCACGCGCCACCTGCAGGCATCATCACGCCACGCCCGATGCGTCAGCTCTCGCCGCTTTAGCCACAGCTTCGCCAGCTCGGCCAACGTGGGAGCCGTCTTCTTATCAGGCTGCAGGCCCACCTTGCCCAGCGCCGCGTCCGACAACCGCTTGCAGAGCATGCGCTTCGCTGTGGCTTCGTCAGGCGCAGTGTCGAATCGCCGTTTGCCACCCTCGCGCCATGCGATCGACCAAGACAGACCGCGCTTGCGAATTGTGCCCTGCCCGAAGCCGCGCCGTCGTCGCTTACGAGCCATGGGGCACCTCGTTTGTGACAAGCTGCGCGGCATTCATCGCGCAACCCAGCCTCCAGCGCGCTTTTCGAAAGTCAATGCCTACCGGGAGGATCTGCACGGTCATGCCGGAGGCCTCGAGCGCAGCGGCGACCATTTTCGCCTGATGCTCTGGCCAGGTCCCGCGAAGCCAGACCACCGCGCTCATCGCCGCACCTCCACCGCGTTCTGGTTCGCCGTCGAGAACAGCGCCTTCAAGTGCAGCGCCGCACGCACGGGCAGCGAAGGGCGCACCAGCCGCTCGGCCTGGTCCGGATAGAGCTCTCGCGCGAGAGTCTGCAAGCGCTCAAAGTGTTCGTAGCAAAGGCCGTCTTTGAGCCGCGCCGAGAGCTTCCCGCATACGCGGCACGGACGGATTTGGCTGAACATCCGCGCGAGGGTCGCACGCCGTAGCTGGCAGTTCCCGCAAAGAAAATCGCCGTCCGTATGGGCTTGCTCGTCAACGTAGAGCACGCGGGCGCCACACGATGCGCACGGCTTCCAGGCGGCCAGGTAGACGAGCGTGCTGCACAGGTTGGCTTCGTTCGAGCACCGGCACGGCTTGTATTCGCCGCAGGTTTTGCACGTCGTTGATGCCGACCACGGCGGGGCAGTGGGTGGCGATTCTGTTGCGTTTCCGAAAGACACACGTAGCCTGTCCATTGTCGTTCTCCTCTTCATTGGGTTTCGACCACGGGGCGCACCATTGGCGTGGTGGCGCCCCACTTACGTTGTGGGGTATCTCGGGCCAGGCGCGCGCGGCGCTGCTACTGGCGGGAACTACTGACGGGGCTTGGTCGGGTGAGCTTTGATCCAGCTCTTCAAGATGATCTTGATAGCCTCGCTTCGGCTCACGCGGGAGCTGCCTTCGGGCTTCTCGGCTGACATGCGCTCGGCTTCGGCGTCGAGTTGCCCGATAAGCTCCGCCGACGCCTTGAAACTCAAGGTCGTGTCTTCGTCGAGCGGTCGGATTTTGGGACGTCCCACATCTGCAAGTTTCGCTGATTTCCTCGAAGTAGTCATTTTTTCAACGTCCATGGTAACTATCCTGTTCCTTGGTGGTTATTTAGTCAAGAAAGAAACGACTAGCCTCGAATCCGCCCGTTTCCCGCCCTTTTGGCCTTGGCCACGTCACGCATTTTCGAGGCCATCCCCGTTCTGTCTGTTCGAATCTCTTGCCACCGGGGGCGCGGTTTTCTCGGGGATTTCTGCCTCTTGCCCGGCCCATGGCGCCACGGTGCCACCAACCGCCCCCGAAACCAGCACCGGTTTCGGCTGTTTGGTCATGCGCCCCCACGGGTGCCACTCCCTGTGCGGCTTGCTCGCCTTCGCCTGCCCGAAGTCGGATGAGATGGCGCGGCCGGGATACAACCGCGCCACCTCCTCGCGCGAGAGTGACCGCACCGGCGGCAGCCTGGCGCGCATCCTGGCTTCCGCCCTGTCTAGAAGCTCGCCGAAGTTTTCCTCTGCCGTGTTCATGCTCATCGTCGCCCATCCTTCACAACATCAACATCAACCTCGACGCCGCGGCCAAGGTCCCGAACGCGAACGAGCGCTGGCCCAACCTTCGCCAGGGCGAGGCGCTGCAAAAGTTCCTCAAGGCCGAGCGAACACCGAAGGATCTCGGCAATCCTCACGGGTTCCACTTGGCCCTTCGCCGCTACGGCAAGTGCGCATGTCTCGCGCTCGAAAAGCTCGCCCGACTCATCGCCGAGGTCGATCAACTCGCGCACCTTCGGCCGCCCGGAGGTGCTCGGAGCCAGGTCGACCAACAAAGAGTATTTACACCTCGCAACCCAACAAGGCGTCGAGGTTCCCAACCCACGGCGCTGGCATTCACCGTAGTTCTTCGGGAAAGTGGCGAGCACGTGCGAATCGCACTCGCCAATCGTCCTTGGAGGAAAGGCGACCACCGGTGTCACACCGTCTAGCATTGGCTAGACGCTCGCCTTGCTAGGCTCGTTCCTCAACCACCACTGCCAGCCGCAGCTCGACGTCGAAGGAGGCTTGTCCCACTGAACTCTCGGGTATGGCAGCGGGTTCGTGACATTGCCGCCGAGGTGAACGCGTTGGTGCCGGGCCAATGCTCGCAGGTCATCGCACAACCGTGAGTCGCGGCCTTCGACCATCACCGCCAGCCCGAGCAAGGTCCGCCCAAGCTCGCTGTAGTTGGCTTCCCAATCGCGAGCGTGGAAGCGCTCTTCGTCCAGTCTATCTTGGGCGAGCCGCTGCGCGGCGGCCTCCTCGGCCTTCCGCTTCTCCTCCTCGCGCTTCGCCTTCTCGGCCTGGAATTCCGCAAACAGCTTCTGTCGTCGCTCGACCTCGATCTCGGGAGAGTCGTCCGACTTGAGAATTGCAACCGCTTCGGACAGTGGGTAAGCAACGGCGATCGTCGCCATCCCGTTCGCCGTCCAAGGGCTCTTCCAGCTGAGATCGTCGCGGCGAATGGCAACGCAGCTATTCACAACCAGGCCGAGCTCGCCCGTGCCCAGTTTGACGAGGCGACGGATCCAACTCGGCTTGTTGGCCTCGGCCTCGCCGACGGCCGCGACCAGCTCGGCAACGGCCGCGGCGAGATCGGAG
>CAZTTW010000568.1:0-3922 GCA_964616265.1 uncultured Myxococcales bacterium
ATTGGTCCATGCCCGTCAAGGAAGCCGAGGCGGCCAACAGTCTTATCGATCAAGGGGTCGACGTTTTGACGGCGCACGTGGATTCTCCCAAGGTGATCGTCGAGCTTGCCGAGCGGCGAGGCGTGTACACGACCGGCTACCACGCGAATCAGTCGGCGTTGGCGCCGAAAGGCTATCTGACGGGGGCGGAATGGAACTGGGCGAAAGTCTATACCGACTACGTGCAGTGGGTGCGCGAGGGCAAATCGTTTCCGCACTTGCTTCGCGGCGGCTTGAAGGAAGGCTTCGTGAAGGTTTCTCCCTATGGCAAGGCGGTCAGTGCCGCTGCCAAGGCCAAGGCCGACGAGGCCAAGGCCAAGCTCATGAAGGGCACCTTGGTTATTTACAAGGGGCCGCTCAAAGACAATACCGGCCAGGTGGTCATTCCCGCGGGTACGGAACACAAGCAAACGGACATCGCGCTCGAGAGCATGTCCTATTTGGTCGAGGGCGCGGTCGGCAAGACGCACTAGGAATTTCATGGAAGCACAGGGCGCGGAGTCTGTCGGATGGTCGCGGCTGCGCGGCGGAGCACAATCGGTCGCCATTCCTCTAGCGGCCATCGTCGCCTCGTTGCTCATCTTCGGCGGGTTCGTCGCGCTTTTCGGCAAGAGCCCGTTGGCGGTGTTTCAGCAGATGTTCCGGGGCTCGTTCGGCACGTGGTTCTCGTTTCAGAACACGCTGCAACGGGCGGCCCCGCTGATGCTGACCGCGCTGTGCACGCTGTTGCCCGCGCGGGCGGGACTGGTCATCATCGGTGGGGAAGGTGCGCTAGTCATGGGAGGGCTCTCCGCGGCGGCCGTGTCCATGGCGCTGGCGGGACAGTCGCCGCTCAAGGTGCAGGTCTGCATGGTGCTCGCGGGAATCCTCGCGGGCGGCATTTGGATCGCCTTGTCCGCGGCGTTGCGAGCCTATCGTGGTGTCAACGAAACCATTGGTTCTCTCCTGCTTAATTACATCGCCATCGCGCTCTTCAACCACCTGGTCGAAGGGGCCTTGCGGGATCCCGCCAGTCTCAATAAACCGTCCACGCCGCCCCTCGCCGACGAAATCATGTTCGGCAATCTGCCGGGCCTGGACGTGCACATTGGTCTCGCGTTCGGGCTCGGCGCCTGTCTGCTCGCCTATGCCCTGATGAAGTGGACCGTGTTCGGCTTTTCCACACGGGTCGTGGGTGGAAACCCCCGTGCGGCGCAATTGGCAGGCCTACCGGTGGCGAGACTTCTTGTGATGGTCGGCTTTCTCGCTGGCGCCGCTGCGGGTCTGGCGGGCGCAGTGGAAGTGGCCGCCGTACACGGCAGTGCCAACGCCGCGTTGGTGGCGGGTTACGGCTATTCTGGGATTCTCGTCGCGTTCCTGGCGAGGCAACAGCCTCTGGCAGTGATTCCTGTGGCTATCCTTCTCGGTGGTATTGGCGCCAGCGGTGGGCTCTTGCAGCGCACCTTCCAACTGCCCGATGCCTCCACCAGCGTTCTGCAGGGTATTCTGTTCCTTGCGATTCTATTCAGTGAATCGCTGCAGGGAAAGAAACTCTTTGTTCGGCATCGTGCACGCGCGGTCGTCGCCAATGCGGACGCGGAGTCGAGCGCGGCGGTGTCTGCATGAGCCCGGAGAATGTCGCAGGTCCGGTGCTTCTAACGGGCATCCTGGGGGTGCTCGTAGCGGTGCTTGCTGGCGCTATCCGCATCAGCACGCCATTTCTGTTCGTCAGTCTGGGCGAGTGCCTGACTGAAAAGAGCGGTCGCGTAAATCTGGGCCTCGAAGGCACCCTGGTCATGGGCGCCATGGGCGCCTATGGCATCTCGTACCTGACCGGCTCGCCGTGGCTCGGAGTCCTGGCGGCTGGCATTCTCGGTGGAGCTCTCGGCGCCTTGCACGCCTTCTTGTGTGCGCGGCCGCGTGTGAACGACATCGCGGTCGGCATTGCTCTGATGTCGTTCGGCGTCGGTTTGGCCTTCTTCCTCGGCAAGCCCCTCATCAAACCGAGCGCGCCTCATCTGCCGGCGATTCCCTTGGGAGCCTGGAGCAGTCTGCCGCAGGTTCGCGCTGCCTTGAACGTCAACGTCCTTTTCGTGGTGGGCATCGTCTTTGCCTTTCTGGTTCGCTTCGTGTTGCTGAAAACGCGCTGGGGAATGGCGGTACGCGTGGTGGGCGAAAGCGCCAACGCGGCGATGGCGATGGGCTTCGACGTGCGGTCCATTCGTTTCGTCGCCACGGTATGCGGAGGATTCCTCGCGGGCGTCGGCGGCTCGTTCTTATCGCTCTTCTATCCCGGCAGTTGGAACGAAGGGTTGTCGAGTGGGCAAGGTCTCATGGCTGTTGCGCTCGTGATCTTCGCGAAGTGGGATCCTTTGCGCTGCCTCGGTGCCTCGCTGCTATTTGGCGGTGCCAGCGCGCTCGGTCCCGCACTTCAGTCTGTCGGCATCAACCGCGGCTACTACCTCTTTAATGCGACCCCTTATGTTCTGACCCTGGCGGTGATGATTGCCACCAGCTCTACCAAGCGAGCCCTAGCGGGTCAGCCCGCCGAGCTGCGTGCGCAGCGCTAGAAAGGAATTGCGTCCATGGATTCGAGTCATATTGCTGCAATTCCCTACAATTGGCCTTACGACGGCGACCTTCGGCCTGAGAATACCGCGCTCATGGTCATCGACATGCAGACCGACTTTTGCGGCCCGGGCGGCTACATCGATTTGCTGGGTTACGATATCGCGCTGACCCGCAAGTGCATCGAGCCCATTCGCAAGGTTCTCGATGCGGCCCGCGAGCATCGCTTGAAGATCCTGCACACGCGTGAGGGGCACCGCTCGGATCTGTCCGATCTGCCGGCAAACAAGCGGTGGCGGTCGCGACGGGCGCCCGGCGGAAAAGGCATCGGCGACACTGGCCCGTGCGGTCGGGTCCTCGTGCGTGGCGAGCCAGGCTGGCAGATCATCCCAGAGCTTGCGCCCCTAGCTGGCGAAACCGTGGTCGACAAGCCAGGCAAGGGCTCGTTTTGTGCCACGGATCTCGATCTCATTCTTCGCCAAGCCGGGATCCGGAACATCGTGCTCACGGGCATCACCACCGACGTGTGCGTGCATACGACGATGCGCGAAGCGAACGACCGGGGCTACGAGTGCCTCTTGCTCGGCGACTGTTGCGCGGCGACGGATCCTGGCAATCATCAGGCGGCACTCAAAATGGTGACTATGCAAAACGGCGTGTTTGGGGCCGTGGCGGATTCCAGCGCGTTTCTCAAGGTGTTTCCATGAATGCGTTCACGCAGCTCGACCAAACCGATGCCTATGCGGTAACGGCGGTGTCCGCGCTCGATCTTGTCGGCGTCGGCAAGACGTTCGGCGCGTTCGTGGCGCTCGAAGATGTTTCGATGAAGGTGGCGCCGGGGACCGTGCATGCCTTGCTCGGGGAAAACGGAGCGGGCAAGAGCACCCTCGTAAAATGCATCATGGGCTACCACCGTCCGGACACGGGGGTCATCAGCGTCGATGGCACGCGCCTTGTCGCCAAGAACCCACGCGAGGCGAGCGCCTTCGGCGTGGGCATGGTCTATCAGCACTTCACGGTGGTCGAGAACATGACCGTCACCGAGAACCTTCTGCTCGCCCAGAGAAAGCAGCCCTTCGTCTTGGATTTGCGCGCCGAGGAGGAGCGGGTGCAAGCCTTCATGGCCACCATGCCGTTTCAATTGGACGCCAAGATCCCGGTGCGCGTCTTGTCGGCGGGAGAAAAACAGAAACTCGAGATTCTGAAACAGCTCTTCCTCGGCTCCCGTATCTTGATTCTGGACGAGCCTACCTCGGTCTTGGCTCCCGCCGAGGCCGACCAGGTGCTGGGACTTCTGCGTGATATGACTCGCGCCGGTCGATTGACGATCCTGCTC
>CAZTTW010000569.1:0-3917 GCA_964616265.1 uncultured Myxococcales bacterium
TCGTGACCTCGACGTAGACCGGCGTGTAGGTGACGATTTCCTTGGGCCGCCGCAGGCCAAAGTACAGTGCCAGCCCAAGGCCCACCACCGCCACCAGCCCGAGTCCGACAGCCATGCGACGCAATCGGCGCGAGCGCGGCGACGGCATCCGGTTGGCAAGCTTTCTTTGCCAATCCTCGTCGACCGCCGGCAACTCGAGATCGTCCCATTCGGTTTGAATGCGCGCCGCAATCTGCGCCTCGCACAGCATCGCCTCCACCACCGCCATGCTCTGGGGGCGCTCGGCGGGATTCTTCTCGAGCATCTGCAGCACCAGAGTTTCGATTTCGGGCGGAATATCGAGCTGCGGAGCGCGCTGGCGCAGCGGCGCTGGCTTGTCCGTGATGTGCTTGGTAATCGTGGTCATCAGATCGTCGTGCCAAAAGGGACACGTGCCGGTGAGCATCTCGTACGCCATGGCGCCGAGCGAATAGATGTCGCTGCGATGGTCGTACGGCTTGCGACGGATGCGCTCGGGCGAAAGGTAGTCGGGCGTGCCGACGATGCGGTCCTCGGCCGGTGTGCCCTCCGGCGGAGGATCCGCGCTGATGAGACCGGCGATGCCGAAATCGACCACTTTGACCATGCTGCCGCGGCGACCGCTGGTGCTCAGCATGATGTTGTCGGGCTTGACGTCGAGGTGGATGATGCCCTTTTCGTGGGCGGCACCAAGCGCCTTGCACGCCTGCCGCAAAATCGGAATCGCACGGTCCGCAGCAAGACTGGTGTCGACATTGAGCACGTGGCGCAGCGACGGGCCGTCGATGAATTCCATGACGTAGAAAACTTGGCCGTCGGGCAACTCGCCGAAGTCGGTCACGTCGCAGATGAAGGGACTACCAATCTTCGATGCCGCGCGAGCTTCTTGGCGAAAACGCTCGATGGCTTTCGGATCGCGAGCCGTGTTGGCCAGCAGGGTCTTGAGCGCGACGCGCTTCTCGAGGTCGACGTGCTCGGCTTGGTAAACGGCGCCCATGGCGCCCGCACCCACCCGAGTCACGATGCGGTAGCGCGTGCCAGGAATGATCTCGCCCGGAGGCAAAGGCAGGAGCGTGCTGCCCGTAGTCGCCCGATTCCGTTGTGCAGAGGTTCGACGTTCCAAGTGGACTTCCCGATCCGGTAGGCCGGCCGTCCGTCTCAAACCGGCTTCGCGTCCATCTTATCACGCTGGGAGAACGGAGGATCCTGTGGCATTTTCTCGGCATGCTTCCTCCGACCAGCCCCCGTAAGAAATCGCTCATGCCGTCCACCCCGCTGCGCCGTCAGCTGCGTGGGGTAGGTCACGCTCTGGATGCCGTGGTTCAAGTCGGCAAGCAAGGCGCCAGCGAAGCCGTGATCAAGCAGGTCGGACAAGCGCTCGTCGATCACGAGCTCATCAAAGTAAAGGTGGGTACCGAGTGCCCGGCATCGCGCTTCGAGTTGGCCGAGGCGCTGGGCGCCGAGCCAGGTGTCAACGTGGTGCAGATTCTCGGCCGCACCCTCTTGCTCTACAAGCGTCATCCGAAGAAACCCAAGTTCGAAAAGCAGGCAAAGGCCGCAGCCGCCCCCAAAGACGACCGCCGCCGTCCGGTTCGCGCGGTTCGCACGCCCCGGAGGACGAGGCGTTCATGAAAGTCGCCGCGAGCTTGCACGACCGCGTTCTTGCCGCAGCCAGTGCTGACAGCGAACGACTCGACGCCCAAGACGCCTCCGTCGCGATCATTCTCGGCTCCGGCCTGGCCAGTGCAGCCGAGCGCCTGCGAGATGCACGCGCCGCTAGCTACGCATCCCTGCCCTGCTTTCCCGAGCCGACGGTGGCCGGTCATCCGGGGCGCCTTCTTTGCGGACGATTTGGACAGACCAAGGTGCTGATCTTCTGCGGCCGCGTCCATCTGTACGAGGGCTACAGCGCCGCCGAAGTTGCTATTCCTGTGCGCATGGCAGCCACGCTCGGCGTGCGAACGCTGGTCGTCACCAATGTCGCGGGTGGCATCGACCCGTCCTACGCGGTCGGCGAGATCGTCGCCATCGCCGACCATGTCAACTTCACCGGCGCTTGTCCGCTCGCCGGTCCGAACGACGAGCGCTTCGGGCCGCGTTTCATCGACATGAGCGAGCCCTACTCGAGTGCCTTGCGAGAGCTGGCATCCGCCGCTGCGAAAGAGCGCTTCGGGGCTCCGTTGCGCGAGGGCGTGTACGCCGGGATGACCGGTCCGGCGTACGAAACGCCGGCTGAAGTCCGCATGCTGCGCACGTTCGGTGCAACCCTGGTCGGCATGTCGACGGTTCAGGAAGTCATCGCCGCGCGGCACTCGGGCCTGGCCGTGCTGGGTCTTTCGATGGTGGCCAATCCCGCCGCCGGAACCAGCCTCGTGCCGCTGAAACACGAAGATGTAACGGCGGCCGCCGCGGCAGGTGCGGCGCGCATGGGCGAATTACTCGAAGCTGTCGTAACGCGTCTGCCGGCCCGAGCATCAGACTCGTAAATCGCAGAATTGAGAGACCGAACCAAGGAGACCATCGTGGAACACAAGCTGCCGGAACTGCCTTACGCCAAGAGCGCCCTCGCGCCGCACATCTCTGCCGAAACGCTGGAATACCACTATGGTAAGCACCACGCGACCTACGTCACCAACCTGAACAAACTCATTGCCGGTACGGAATTCGCCGACCTATCGCTGGAAGATATCGTCAAGAAGGCGTCCGGTGGCATCTTCAACAACGCCGCTCAGGTCTGGAACCACACGTTCTACTGGAACAGCTTGTCGCCCAAGGGCGGCGGCGAGCCGACGGGCGCACTGGCCGACGCCGTCGTCAAGAGCTTCGGCTCCTTCGCGCAGCTCAAAGAGAAGCTGAGCGCTGCCGCCGTCACGCAGTTTGGCTCGGGCTGGGCCTGGCTCATCAAGAACTCGGACGGCAGTCTCGCCGTCGAGCAGACGAGCAACGCCGCGACACCGCTTCGCGATGGCAAGAAGGCGCTTCTCACCGTCGACGTCTGGGAGCACGCCTACTACATCGACTATCGCAACGCCCGCGCCGCCTACGTCGAGGCGTTCTGGAAGCTCGTGAACTGGGACTTCGCCGCCCAGAACTTCAAGTAAGTAAGAAGGTGGCCGACTCTCAGCGCGGCAGCTGCAAGCGCGCCAACTGACGGTCGGCCAGGTCCTGACAAGCTCGGTCGCATTCCGGGAATTCCAGCGCGAGCCGAGCCTGGTCGAGACAGAAACTGCGCATGGATTCCTCGGCGGGCGAACAGACCGACTGCAGGTTCCTCAGAGTGCGATCGAAAAGTGCGCGCCGCTCGCCGACCGGAAGGTTGTGAATAGCCCTTCCCTCGGAGCCGGCACAATAGACGTAGAGCGCGAGGCCCGCGACGATCGCAACCATGACAGCCGCAGCCTTCACCCAGCCGGGCAGCGTCCATTCCCGTGGCAACGGTTCGGGAAGATCCGAATCGAGCTGGGGCGGAATCAGGCGAAGCTTGGCGACCATGCGATCGTAGAACGCATGGTGCGTGCCAGGCAAGAAGCCTGGTATCAACGACACGAGCACAGTGCGTGTGGCGGTCTGCCCTGCGATTTGCAATGGAAGCCAGAATCGGCACTGCAATTTCCAAGGCCGAAATTCCCGCTGAAAAACGCGTATTGACTGGGCTTGCGCTACAATCGCGTTGTGGATCCGCTCAGCGTCCTTATCGTCGATGACGAGAAAAATATCCGCCACACGGTGCGCGTCTGCATCGAGGCCATGGGTGGAAAAGTCGGCGAGGCCTCTTCGGCCGAGACCGCCGTCGAGATCATGGGGAGAGCCAGCTTCGACGTCGCGTTCCTCGATTTGAAGCTGGGCAATCAGAGCGGCCTCGACCTCATCCCGCAGCTTCTCGCCGAAAACCCGAATCT
>CAZTTW010000570.1:0-1142 GCA_964616265.1 uncultured Myxococcales bacterium
GCAGGCGCAGGCCGACAAGCGTGGTGTCAGACAATCGGCCGACTTCGAGGCCAAAGGCGACACCCCGCGACTCGATGCCGAAGCCGAAAGCCGCGTGGAAATAGAACAAATCGCCCGAATCGAAGAAGAGCCACGGGCCTACCAAGCCTTCGAAGTAGATCTGTTGGACGTGCAGCTTGAAACGCAGGTCGAGCGGAATGGCCACGTCGTGGCCGTGGTCGAAGAAGGCGACCCCGCCGCGACCACCAATCGAAAAGTTGCGCGCTAGAAAGCTGTCCGCCCCCAAAGTCAGATTGAATTCGCCCGTTCCGCCGGAGGCCCAGTCCGCGCCCAGCCCAAGATTGGCGGACGCCACAGCCGGGCGGGCAAGCGCGAGCGAGGAGAAGAACACCAAAACCCAAACGCTGTGGCGGAGCTGCATGGCTTTCCCAGCATGAAAGCACGTCCGCGCGGCGGCGCCGAATTTTCAACCTTGCGCAAAACTACTTGGCTGCCGCCAACCACTTGAACGCTTCGGCCGGATCCGAGAAGAACTGGACGGTTACGCCCTTCTCTTTGAACGCTGCCGACAGGCGCTGCATGTTGAGCTGCCCGAGCGTGCTCGCTGGCATGACGATAGCCCAGAACTTCCATCCAGCCGCGATCACCTGCGGTGTCCAAACGCTGATTGTCCAGGCCTCGTCTTCCTTGCTAAGGACCGCATTTTTCCGGTCGTCCGATAGCCATTTCTGGGCCTTGTGCTTCTTCATCAAATCAAGGCCGCCCGTGAGCACGGCTTGAAAGGCGGCGCCCCTTATCGGCGCATGAAACTCATGGTGCACAATCTTCTCGGTGGGGTGAAACAGCAGCGTCGCGGACTCGTTCTTGAAGATGGTCGTCGCAATCATAGGGGAACCTCCGGAGTGGACGTCTCCGAAATCTCATCGTTGGAAGAAGAGCCGAACTTGAACCTGCTCAGGCGAGATCGTCACCTGCGCCGACAAGGTGAGCCGCCTGCCGCGCCATCGAGAAGAGCGCGAGCGAGAGACGATTCAGGTAGGCCACCACCGGCGGCTCGAGGGCTTCTGCCGAGGCCACGCGAACCGCTTGTCGCTCGGCGCGACGGCACACCGCCCGCGCCACGTGCAAATGCGACGCAACCG
>CAZTTW010000570.1:1242-3895 GCA_964616265.1 uncultured Myxococcales bacterium
TGTCGCTCGGCGCGACGGCACACCGCCCGCGCCACGTGCAAATGCGACGCAACCGCGCCGCCCCCGGGAAGGATAAATGCGCGCAACGATGGTAGATGCGCATCGATTTCTTCGATGTCCCGATCGAGCGCCGACACTTCGGCGCTGCCGAGGCCGATGCCGTCCCGATCCCGTCTGGCCACCTGCGCGCCGAGCATATAAAGGTCGTGCTGAATACGTCGCAACCGCGCGACCATTTCCGGCACGCCCGCCGTAGCGACGCGCTCTTCCAGGCCGGCGCGCGCCAGCCCGAGAAAGGAAGACAGCTCGTCGATGCTGCCGACACATTCGATGCGCGGGTCGTCCTTGCGCACGCGATGGCCGCTCAAAAGCCGGGTCTCGCCACTGTCACCGCGGTGGAGATTACGCTTTGGCACCGCTACCTTCCGCCAGCCTCTTGTTGAGCACGACCAGCTCGCAAATGGGACCGCGTCGGTCGGCTTTAGAATTAATGAGTCGCTTCGCCGACACTTCCTGAATCTGAAAATCTTTGTAGAGCTCGCGCATGAGTGGCGTATCGCTGTTCGACAGCATGAGCAAGCAGCCCTTCTTGTCGAGCGCACGGTAGACGCGGGCGAGCTCTCGCTGATCTTCCTCGCCAAACGAATCGCGTGTGTACGCCGTAAAATCAGAGGTGGTCGAGCGCGGATGGTACGGCGGATCGAAGTAGACAAAGTCGCCCTTCTTGGCATGCAATTCCAGCAGGCGAAAATCCCGCGGCTCGATGCGCACACCCGCCAGAGCTTCGGAGGCGCGGCGCAGCCCTTCTTCGTTGAAGAGGCCGGGGTTGGTGTAGCGACCGAACGGCACATTGAAAATCCCGCGGCTGTTCACGCGGTAAAGACCATTGAAGCAGGTCTTGTTCAAATAGATGAGGCGCGCCGCCTTGGCAGCAAGCGAGCTAGGCGACTTCGTCCGCATGGACAAGAAGAAGTCCTTGTTGTGTTGCTTCTGATACTTTTTAAGGAGCTTGATGACCTGACCAACCTCTTGTTGCACGGCCTGGAAGGTCTCGATGAGCTCACGGTTGTTGTCCCAAAGAATTGCTTGGCGGGAGCCAACCAGCGCCTTGAAATGAAAGAAGACCGCGCCGCTCCCCAAGAACGGCTCGATGTAGCGCTTGATGCTTCCCTTGGGTGGATAGAAGCGCGCGAGCTGGGGCAGAAGTTGGGTCTTGCCACCTGCCCATTTAAGAAACGGTCGCGAGTAGACGATCTCCACTGGCGACGTTTCCGCCTCCCGCTCGGACCTGGCGAGGGCCAGGGGAAGCTGCGTGGCGGTCTCGTGATGCGCGACTAGCTTGGCTGACACGGCCCGCATTAGAAACGAGTAGCCTATCGAAATGCAACGAAGGAAAGGCGCGGCCGATCGCGAAGCCGTACAACGCGAAACGACACGAGAGCGGCCCGATCCGCTTCCATCATCCTCAACATCCGCGCGGGGTTGGCGGCGCCCCGCCGAAGATCCACACTTGTCACGACGATTTTTGTCTAGCTTTTGCGTTGCTGTCGTCTAGACTGCCGCGCCTTTAGCAGGTTTCCTTGGCCTGAGGTAGGCCATCCCACAAACAACAGGTTGCGAAGTACATGGCGTCCATTTCCATCGACAAAGTTCGGAATATCGGAATCTCCGCTCACATTGACTCGGGCAAAACCACGCTGTCCGAGCGCATCCTCTATTACACGGGGAAAATCCATAAGATCGAAGAGGTCAAAGGCAAGTCCGGCGTGGGTGCCACGATGGACTTCATGGATTTGGAACGCGAGAAAGGCATCACCATCCAGTCCGCCGCCACCAGCGCGGAATGGGAAGGTCATGCCATCAACCTGATCGACACCCCCGGCCACGTGGACTTCACCATCGAGGTCGAGCGAGCCTTGCGCGTGCTCGACGGCGCCGTGCTGGTTCTTTGCGGCGTTGCCGGCGTGCAATCGCAGTCGTACACCGTCGACCGCCAGATGCGCCGCTACAAGGTGCCGCGCCTGGTATTCGTCAACAAGCTCGACCGCTCGGGTGCCAACGCCGAGCGCGTAACCGCCCAACTCAAAGAGAAGCTGGGTCTGCGTCCCCTCTCGCTGCAGATCCAGATCGGCGCCGAAGATCGCTTCGAAGGCGTCGTCGATCTCGTCAAGATGAAGGCGATCTATTTCGACGGCGACAACGGCGAAAGCATCCGCGAAGAGGACATCCCCGCCGACATGGTCGAGGACGCCAAGGCGGCGCACGCCCGCATGATCGAGGTCCTGGCCGACGTGGACGATGCCATTGCCGAGAAGTACCTCGCGGAAGAGCCAATAACGCCTGCGGATCTGGTCCCGGCCATCCGGCGCGCCACCGTGGCGTTCAAGGCCACGCCAGTGTTCATCGGCTCGGCCTACAAGAACAAGGGCGTGCAATTGCTCCTCGACGGCGTCAATGCCTACTTACCCAACCCGACCGAAGTCGAGAACAAAGCCCTCGACCAGGACAAGAGCGAAGAGCAGCTCGTCCTCACGTCCGATGCGACTAAGCCCTTCGTGGGTCTGGCCTTCAAGCTCGAAGATGGTCGCTACGGTCAGCTGACCTACATGCGCATCTACCAGGGCAAGGTCAGCAAGGGCGACTTCATCATCAA
>CAZTTW010000571.1:0-3877 GCA_964616265.1 uncultured Myxococcales bacterium
ATACCACTCGTGAAGTTTTGGCCTGCGCTCCGCCCGTTGGGCGTGGCCTGCGACAAACGACCGAAGCCGGCGTGATTGGTCATGGTCCAGTAACCCACACGATAGTGGCCGCCCCGATAGTTCGGCGTCGATCCATAAAGACGATCGAGCATTTCTGCCAGCCAATGCGCGATCGCATTGGCAGCGGCATCTTCGTTGCCGTACTTGGGCGTGCGCTCCTCGTTCCGCAGGCGTAAGCGAAACGCCTCGAAGCCAACGAAGTCGGCCTGCACGGCGGTCAGCAGATCCGCGAAGCTCATCGATTTCTCGACGAAGACCACGCGCTCGATGGCCGCCAGCGAATCGATCACATCGGCAAATCCGATGATCGCCGCGCCGGACGAATTGATGACCGCGCCGCCCCGAATGAGGTCTTTGCCTTTGTCCATCGGCCCTTCGAAGAGCGCCGAGAGGATAGGCGTCGGATAGAATTCTTGGTGCATGCGACCGTAGAGGTTGTTGAGCGTCGTCGCTTGCTGCACGAGCCACGCTGTCTGCTGGGCGAACGCGGTTCGAAATTCTTCGAACGTTTTGCACATTCGAGGATCGCCGGTGCGCTTGCTGACGAGAACGCCGAGCCCGGTGTGGCGATGCTCGCCGTTGAAAAGCGCCAATTCGAGCGCCGATATCAAGTTCATCAAAATCGATCCCGAATGCCCGTACGTGCGGCCACTGCTCGTCGGCTCGACGCAGCCGACGATGCCGTAGTCGCGCGCCTGCTCGATGGTCTCGCCCTTCGCCATCAGCGCGGCAATGACGGCTTGGTCGTTGTGCAATGCGGGCGTCGCTTTGGTCTTCAAGTTGACGTCGCACAGGCGCCGCAGATACACCGGCGGATTGACGCCCGGGTAGTAGCGCGCGTTCAGGTTCGGATCGCGCAACTTGAGCAGCTCCGTCGCGCGTAACATGACGTAGGTCAAGTCGTTGACCGCGTCGTTGCCGTCCTTGTCGACGCCGCCGACCGTGATGGCTTGATTGGAGCCCGTTCCGCCGAAAAGCTGCTCGCCAGCGCTTGGAACCGTCGGCACGTGGTCGCCGATCTTCAGCCACAAACAGCACAGAAGCTCGATGGCTTCGTCGATGTTCAATGCTCCGTTCGCCACATCTTTCGCGTAGAGGGGATAGAGCACTTGATCCAGTCGCCCAAGGCTGAGGCCCACGTTGGAATTTTCGAGATGGGCCGCCACCCAGCACATCCACACCGTCGTCAGGCCCTCGCGAAACGACCGCGCTGGCTGCTCGGGCACGCGTTCATGGATTTCTGCCAGCGCCAGCAACTCGTCGTGCTCTTGCTCGTCGCGTGCGGCGGCCGCCAGGCGACGCGCCTCGGCCGCCAACCGCTGCGAGTACGTGATGATTCCCTCCATGGCAAGGACGATAGCTGCGTAGAAGTCCCGACTCTCGTCGTCGGTCGATGCGGCGCCTTTCTGCTGCGCCCGCTCGGCAATACCCCGCAAGCCGACAGCAATCGCCTGAGAAAAATCGGGAATCGTGTGCGAGATGCAATTCGGCTTCGAGGCTAGGAAGAACACCAGGTATTCGAGCAGCTTGATCCCCTTGGCCTCATCGGGAGCCGTCGTCTGGTCCAGCACCGAGCGCTTGCGGCCGAGCTCGCTGATATTGCACTCCAGCCAGAAGGGGAAAACGTCTTCATTGAGCGCACGCACCTGTTCGTCCGTGATGGCGTAGGGATTATGTTCGCGTGTGGACAGCGTTTGCAGCTCGGGCCACAAGGCCAAAGCCATGAGCTCGGGGTAGAGCGGCACACCCTTGAAACACGTTGTCGTCGAACCCGCGAAGAGCGAGCGATCCGATAGCTCGAACGGTATGTTTCCCAGTTCCTTGGCCGTGCGATGCCGGACCACAGGCGCCCGACGCTCGAACACACGACGGTATAGCCGCGCCTTATCGAGTGATGAAATCCGTGACTTGCCAAAGAGAGCGAGCTCGCGGCTCACCTCTGTGACGAGCGAGGCCCGCTCGATGCAGACTTCGGGCATGGCTCTGAAGTAGGCTTTCCTCAGCGCTTCCACCCGCGGTGAAAGCACGTGACTTCCAAGCGAGAGATCCGACAGGGTGATAGGTGGCATGGTCCCTCCGAGGTCGAGTGCGCCATTTTGGAGTCGCTTGTCGGCAAATGCAACCGACGCAGCAATCGGCCCCGGAATTTGCTAGCGTGCTTAGGTGGCCACGGCTCTTCTTTTCGGCGCAGGCGCTTCCCGCGAGCTGGGCATGCCCTTGCGGGCCGATATCAACGCCGAGATTCTGTCCTGGCTGGCGCCGACGTCGCTGCGCAAGCTGAATACCACCTGGCGCCATCGAGGCTTTGGCCATCCCGACTGGGTCATCGAGGATTTCGCTCGCATGCTCGACGAAACGACCTTCGATTACGAGGTCGCGCTCAAGCATTTGCAAGCGCAATACCTGAACGATGCGCGGCCAGGTTTTGCCCAGGCTTACCATGCGCTCTACGCCTGGCTGGCCCAAGTCGTCTCCTTGCTGCTCTACCGTCGTCAAGTTGAACGCCGCGATTCCTACCGCGAAGGTCTGCAATACTTCGAGGGCCTGGCACGCCTGGCTGCGAGCAATCGCCCACTGTGGATCTTTTCCCTCAACCACGACGTGCTCGTCGAATGCATCGCCGCGCTTTTCGGCATCGAGGTTCGCTGCGGCTTTTCGTCAAACACCGTGCTCCTGCCTTGTCGCAATGGCGCCGGCGTGGCGGTCGCCACCCTCGCCGCTGACTTGCTCACCGAGGTCGAGCAAGCGAGCGGCCGGCTGCATTTCTTGGCGCTCGGGCAGCCCGGTATCAACCTGCTCAAGATCCACGGCGCCTTGGACGTCTTCACTTATGGCGACGGCCACGACCTCATCCGCTTGCGTCCTGCCGAGCTGACCTTCGACGCCATCATGGACGTCCTGCAGATCGCAAACGAAGGCCTGCTGGACGCGAAGCTGGTTTCTGGGCTCGTTCCCGATCCGCTGGCAGCGACGAACCAAATCCCGTACATCGACAGCGACGGCCGCCCGAGGGTGCTGGGCCGAACGCTCCTGGCAAGCGCTGCCCGCTTGACCGATGCGTATCCGCAACTCCTCGAGCGCCGACTGCTCGAGTATTTCCGCGCCAACCTGAGCACCGCTCGCCGCCTCGTGAGCATCGGCTACGGCTTCAGCGACTCCGAGGTCAACGAAATCGTTCAGGACTGGCTGGCCGAGGCAGCGGCGCGGCGGCTCGAAATTGTCGTGCCGGGCGCCGCGCAGGTTCCGGACTTCTTGCAAGCGCTCGCGGCACAAGTCGAGTTGACGCCGAGCTCGGCGACGACGTATCTCGAGCGGGTGCGCTAGCTGTACCTCTCTCACCGCGCAGCGAGAAGAGGTCGCCGAGCGCTGCGAGGCGGGGGGGGCCTTAGACCTGCGCGGTTGCCACGGGCGTTTCCGGCGCGCTGGCAGTGGACATGTCGACCGGCGCCGCCTCCAGGGTCAGCTCGATCGCTTCCTGGATGCGCTTGACGAAGCTGAGCTCGAGATCTTTGCGTACGCTCTCGGGGATATCGACCAAATCCTTGCGGTTGCGATCCGGCAGAATGACCCGTTTGATGCCCGCGCGGTGAGCCGCCAGGACCTTCTCTTTGACCCCGCCCACGGGAAGCACGCTTCCGCGCAGCGTGATTTCGCCGGTCATCGCCACGTCGCCGCGCACGCGCCGCCCGGTCAGCAGGGACGTCAGCGCGACGGTGATGGCCACGCCCGCCGAAGGACCGTCCTTGGAAACGGCGCCCGCCGGAACGTGCAGGTGGATGTCGACCTTCTCGAAGTCAGGATTGATGGCCAGCTCGTC
>CAZTTW010000572.1:0-3873 GCA_964616265.1 uncultured Myxococcales bacterium
GAAATCGAACGGTCCAGGCGCGACCGTCAGCGACGCCGTCTTGAAGTCCGTGCGTTCGAGATTTTCGACTCGGCGGTCGCACGCCAGCGCCGGCAGGAGCTGCCCATGGCCGACGTCGACCGCCGTGACGTGCGCGGCGCCACCGTCCAACAACACCTGCACGAAGCCACCCGTCGAGGCCCCCACGTCGATGGCGCGTACACCGGTCAGCCGGGCAGCGAGGCCGAAGTGGGCCACCGCCGCCTCCAGCTTGCGCCCGCCACGCGTGAGTTCGGATGTCATGAGCCGAGGAATCTACCGACGACTACGCCCGGCGCACGAACTTTCTCCAGCGGCGCCTCGAACGAAAAACGGCGAAGCAGTCGCCCGCTTCGCCGTTCGGAGTCTGCAAAACCAGTGAACCTATGGAGTACAGGCGCCCGTCGTGCAGCTTGAGGAGGCACCATTGGACGTGCCGAGATCGCAATTGGAATCCAGCGCAACCGGTTGCACACCCGTGCAAGTGACGGTCGTGTTGCCGGCAGAGTCAGCAGCCAGTGTGCCGACGGCTTTGCCAGAGCCGTCTTTGATCGTAAGCGTGGCACCTGTAGCGGTTATCGGACCTGACATCGTAAGGCAGGTCTTGCTCGCATTCTTGAGCGTCACGCTGATAGCGAAGGTGGTCATATCGAGGGACGAGATCGTCTTCACGCCGTTTGCGTAGCAGGTGTTCGTGTTTCCCGCGGCGTCGGTTTGCTCTACGCACGCCCCCGACGGTTGGCAGTCGCTGCTCATTGAGCTCAGGCAGGATGGTAGGTTGCAGCTTCCGGAAGCACCGCCGCCAGCGGTACCGCCGGTGGAGAGGCCGCCAGCCGCGCCGGCAGTGCCACCACTGCCAGGGTTAGTACCCTGCGTGGCACCGCCAGCACCGCTATCGCCGCTCGTCCTGCTGCTTCCGCCGCAAGCAACGGCCAGACCAGCCACGCCAAGTGCGACGATCATTCCGAGTTTACGCATATCCGTCTCCTTCTAAAAGTGAACCAATAGTATCCCGATTGGTTTTGTGAAGGCCCGAATTATCCCACAGGAAGGTCATTCCTGCTCAATTCCTCACCATTGGAGCCGACCAACCGGCGAGTGTCGTCAAACTTAGTCCCCCAGCGTGTTACAGATTCTTCATGTAGTCGCCCAAGTCGGCCGGCAGGGGACTTTCGACGGTGATCATCTCCTTGCTCACCGGGTGGGGAAAACTCAGCCGGGCCGCGTGCAGAGCATGCCGAGGCAGACCGTCGAAGAGCGCGAGCAATTCGGGCGTCAGCCCTCCATCGCAATAGTCCATGAACGCCTGCTCGCTGGCCCGGTAGAGTTTGTCTCCAACGATGGGATGGCCGAGATGCGCGAGGTGCACGCGAATTTGGTGTTGGCGGCCCGTCTCGGGCGCAGCCTCGACCAATGCGTGGTGGGCGAACGCCGTGCGGACCCCGTAGCGCGTGACCGCCGGCAAGCCATCTGCCTCGACACCCATCAGGATGTGCGTCCGCGACTCCACCAGACGCATGGGCGCATCGATCACGCCCGACTGCGGCGACGGAACACCGTGCACGAGCGCCAGGTACGTCTTCTTCACAAGGCGGTCGGCAAAGGCACGTTTGAGAAAGGACGCGGCCGCGTGGTTGCGCGCGATGAGCAGAACGCCGGACGTCTCGCGGTCGATGCGATGGCAGATCTGCAGCCGCTCTTCGGGGAAGCGCTCGCGCAGGATCGCTACCAGCGTGTTTTTCCAGAACTTGGCCGTCGTGTGCATGGGCAGCCCGGCCGGTTTGTCGATGGCGAGAAAATGCTCGTCGGAGGCGAGGATGCCGAAGTCACGCGGAACCTCCGGCTCGATGGGCGCCGGCCGGTCGATGTGAATCGTGTCGCCGACGTGCACGGCCATCGCGGGACGCGGCTTCCGCTGCGACGACAGCCGCACTTGAGTTTCGATGATGGTGCGAATCTTGGTACGCGATAGGCGGCGAATGCGCTGCTTGAGAAAATGGTCGAGCCGCCAGCCCTCGCACTCGGGCGACACGCGCAAGGCAAGCGGCATGATTTCGCGAGGCGCGGTCTCCTCGACCGTCGCGTCTTCCGTCGCGTCTTCCGTCGCGTCTTCGACGTCGCGTTCCACGTCAGGATTTCTTAGCAGCGTACGCGCGCTCGTCGGCCAGGCGAGCGCCCTCCATCAGCAAGAACGACGTGGAGCGCTCGATCTCGTCGTCGCCGGTCACATCGCCCGCCTCAAACTCGAAGGTGCCTTTCGCCCACTGGAGCATGTCGTAGATAGCGTGCGCGCCGCGTGTGGTTTCGCGGCTGTCGACCCGGGCTCGAATCACGCGTCCTTGGCGGATGGCCAGACGGCCGGTGCCGATGGGTCCTTGCAGCGTCACCATGCCCGACATGCGTTCGAGCTCGACGACCATGAGCAAGCTCGAAAGGCCGAAGGAGGCAACCGATCCACGCAAGGCCGGCCGAAGACCCTCCATCTCCCACGATTCGCTAGGTGGCAGCTCCTTGGAAAGGGGAGCAATGGGATGGGCTGCCGAGGGCACCTCGACGATAATTTTCGTCGAGCCGGTATAGCCGGCACCGGAAGCAGCGTCGCCCAGCGCCTTGCGAACGGCCTCGTGCAACTGCAAAAGCGAGAACGGCTTGGTAACCAGTTGGTCGGAGCTCGGCCGAAAGCTCGGCCCTGTGCGCAGACCGGGCGAGTCGTCAGCCATGAAGATGACCGGAACGTCTGCCAGTGCCTGCTGGCTGCGCAACTGTTCGGCCACCGTCCACGCGTTCGTGGTCGGCAGATGAACTTCCATCAGCACGAGATCCGGACGAGCCCGTCCGGCCAGAATCAACGCTTCCCAACCGTCGGCTGCACAGTCGACACGAAACCCCGACTCCATGAGCTGGGACGAGACGACCTGTTGCGACCAGGGGTCGTCGTCCACCACGAGCACTCGGAGTCTTGGGCTCACCACACCTCCTGGGCGCCTACTCACCCGAGCGGGCTAATCGTCGTCGATGATCCCGCTCCAATGCCAGTTGCCGCGCTCGCGTTCCTCGGGCTTGGGCCGGGTCGACTTCTTCTTTTCGGGCCGCTCACGCCGTTCGGGCTTGGGGGTACGGTCGCCCGGGCGCGCCTCGAAACCGCCCGGCGCCGTGGGACGAGGCGGGCCGAAGCTGCGAGGTGGACCGCCCGGACCTGTCGAGGGCGGACCGCCCGGACGGGGACCAAAGCCCCCCGGACGCGGGCCACCGGCAAAACCGCCCGGACGCGGAGCACCCGCACCCGGAGCACCGGGTGGGCGCGGCCCAGTTGGACGAGGACCGCCCGCTGGCCGAGCTTGGGCCTCTTCGATGATGAGTGGACGGCCTTGCACCAACCTGCCGCCCAGCTTTTCAACCGACTCTTTCGCCCCGGCTTCAGTCTCGGTCTCGACGAAAGCAAAACCGCGTGGCCGACCGGTCTCCCGATCCATCGCCACGCGAACGCTGCGGACTTCGATTTTCTCCGAGAGAAAGACCTCTTTTAGCTCTTGCTCGTTGACGTTGTAGGAGAGGTTCCCTACGAAAAGGCGCGTTCCCATAAACTACTTCCCTTGCTCCTCAGTTCCCGCTTTGCCGCTAGGTGCTTGGCACGCCGTTTACTTTGTCACGCAATTCTTTGCCGACTTTGAACGTTGGCGTTTTGCGAGCCGCGATTTGAATCGTCTCGCCAGTGCGAGGATTGCGGCCGTTGCGTGCGGCAGATTCCCGAATCTGGAAGGCTCCGAACCCGCGTATGTCGACGCGTTCGCCCTTGGCTAGACCGTCAGCGACAGCGTCTAGCAGTGACTCAATGGTTTGCTCGACCTGCGGCCT
>CAZTTW010000573.1:0-3867 GCA_964616265.1 uncultured Myxococcales bacterium
CCATGAAACGCGAGGATTGCATTTGTTTTAGCGGCGCGGCCAACGGTGCCGAGGCAGCCTTCGGTGCAGCAGCAGAGCGCCACGGCATCGACGAAGTGAATTTCACCTTCGAGGGTCACGTCAACGCTCGCCAGCGCGGCCTGCGGATCCTCACCCGGGCCGAGCTGCACCACGGCGACGTCAGCCTCGGCTATTTGAGCAAGCTGATGCACCGGCAGTATCCGGACACGCCGATGTTTCGCAAGGTGCTGCAGACCATTTGGCACCAGGTCCAGAACGGTCAGGAAATTTTCGTGGTCGGCAAGATCAATCCCGACGACACGGTCACCGGCGGCACCGGTATCGCGGCCGAATACGCGCGTCTCTTCAACCGTCCCGTCTACGTTTTCGACCAGCCCCGTTCCGCGTGGTTCCGCTGGAACGGCAACAGCAACGCCTGGGATCCAGCCGGCGAGCCAAGCATTCGCCAACCGCTCTTCTGCGGCACCGGCACGCGCTTCCTCGAGGACAGCGGCAAAGCGGCTATCGAAGCGCTCTTCGCACGCAGCTTCGGCTGAGCGAACAAAGCAGAGTCAGTCGGCGCGCGCTGATTGTGCAAGCGCCGGCGATTCTTCCGACTCGACCACCGAGGCGGTCGGCAGAGCAAGAATGGTCGCCTTTACAGCGTGCAACTCGTGCTCGCCCAGGTACCGTCGAATCACCGAGTGACCGGCATAGATGAGCGGCGTCAGCAAGACGGCCATGATCAGCTTGCCCACGTAATTATTGGCCGCATTCGAGAAGATGAAGGGAAGCGGCCGCGTGCCCACCAGGAACACGAAGCTGACGGAAATGCTGTCGATCGCCTGCGACAGCACGGTCGAGCCGGTTGAACGAAGCCATAGCAAGCGTTCTCCGGTCGCCCGACGCAAAAGCTGAAAGATCGAGATGTCGAGCAGTTGGCCGATCATGTACGCGGTCAGCGACGCTACGTAGAGACGCGCCGAGGTGCCAAAGGCGCTGCGAAAGACTTGATCCGAAATGGGCGAATCACTGACGGTTGGCAAGGCAAGCGCGAGGTTGATGACGGCCCAGACGAAGACCGCTGCCGCGAGGCCCGCGTAGGTCAGGCGGCGGGCACCTTCCTTGCCATAGAATTCATTGACGACGTCGGTAAGCACGAACGTCAGCGGAAACGGAATGATGCCGGCGGACAGGCTGCGCCCGGCAAAGCTGAAAAACTTGCCGCCCACGAAGTCGCCAGCAATCAGCGCGGCCACGAACAGGGCCGTAAGCAAGACGAAAACCCGCTCTTTCCTTCGCAACCCAGCCTCCAGGCTTATTGGATGCGGCAGACCTGCGGTGGATGCAGACACTGGCCCTACGCGGGCCGCTGTCCGGCCGAGCCACGGCGTCGCTCCCAAGCCCGCGGCTCTTGCATTTTTGTGTTCCATCGCATCAAGGTGGGTCGTCAATGGTCATCGGTAACAAAGAAATCCTCGGACTCCTCGTGGATTTGGACGGCGTCCTGTACGTCGACCAGACGTCGATTCCGGGCGCGATCGACACGGTGGAGCGCTGGGCGCAGGCGGCGCAGCCCCGCTGCTACCTTACGAATACGACCACGCAATCGTCGGCAACCTTGGGCGCGAAGCTCCGCAAAATGGGTTTCTCGATCGACGCCCACGAGGTGCTCAGTGCGCCCGAGGCTGCGAAGCTCTATCTCGAAAAGCTGGGCCGCCCCGCGTGCAAGCTCGTGCTCGACGAGGAGGTGCTTGCTGACTTCGGCGATTTTCCGCAGTCCGACACGGAGGCCAAGGTCGTGATCCTGGGCGACGTCGGCGACGCCTGGAGCCACAACCTGCTCAACGACGTATTTCGTTTGCTCATGAGCGGTGCCGAGCTGCTGGCGTTGCAGCGGAACAGGTTCTGGCAAACAGTTGCCGGTCTGCACCTGGACATCGGAGCCTTCGTGGCCGGCTTGGAATACGCGACCGGGAAGAGCGCGAAGGTGATCGGCAAACCCTCGCCCGAATTCTTCACCGCCGCACTCTCGCGCCTGGGCATGAAACCGTCGAACGTCGCGATGATAGGCGACGACATCGACAACGACATTCTGGCGGCCCAGCGGCTTGGCATGACAGGCATTTTGGTGAGAACCGGCAAGTACCGCGAAGCCTCCGTTCGAGCGTCGGAGATCAAACCGGACATCATCATCGACTCTATTGCCGAGCTGGCAACGCTCCGCGAGTAAGAGCGCGGTCCGCGATCCGTGTCTGTGTTCTCGATCGTCCGGTCGCCGACGATTTCGGGAACCCAAGCGATGTTCATGTTGTCTGTGGATCGATGGCGGTAGCGCCGCGGGCAAAAATGCAGAGGGCATTGCCATGAGCGAAAACAACGAGCGTTTTCTGGACATCGATCTCACCCCTCGTTTTCATTGGCGCTGGAACGAACATGGGATTTACCTCGCTGTTTGCGCCATCCTCAGCCTGCTGGTGCTTGGCCTCTATCTCTTGCCCAGGCCTCCCAAGCGGCGCGTTGGTCCCACCGTCGTCGAGCTCATCTAAGTTCGCTACGTGGCAACAACCGATGAACCCGCAGAGAAGGAAGATCCGTTCCGCGACACGCGACTGATCCGTCCGTACAAAAGGACGACAGAACGGCAAGTGCATCGGACGATGTAGTCGAAGCCGACCGACCATCGCCCGCTCTGTCCCAAAGAATTCCCTGGACATATTGAGAATAGCCGTCATTGTCTGTAGTTCGTTCCGCGATCGATCTCCTATCGGTCCAGGCCTCTTTCTTAGCGCGTTAGTTCTCCTGGGCGTTTATGCAGTCGAGAACAGGGCGCATTGTGCGTGGCCCAAACACTCTGGCGAGGTCGCCAGGGCAATGGGGCACAGAAAGTGGACTGAACATGGGAACACGACTCTTTGTTGGCAACCTCTCCTTCAACACGACCGAGCTCGATCTGCGCAACGTCCTCACCGAGGCGGGACTGAGCTTCACCGAGGTCAAGATCGTCACCGAGCGTGACACCGGACGGCCCCGCGGTTTCGCCTTCGTCGAGATGGCGGATCAGGCTTCCGCCACCAAGGCGATTGAAGCCCTCAACGAGCGCGAGCTCGACGGACGCCAGCTGAACGTGAACGAGGCGCGCGAGCGCACGTCGCGCGTCGGCGGCGGCGCACGCTACTAACCAAGTGCTTCTGACAACTGCGTGCCGCCCGGGACGACCGGTAGGCACGCGGTTTGACTACCGGTCGCGATGGCCAGCTAATCAGGGCGAAGGGAACTTCAGCGGCGAATAGAATGCCTCGAGGTTCGCCCTCATTGCCGTCACTTCGCTCGCAGTCATCACATTGTTGGTGATGAGACCCTCCCGCATGAGAACCGGAGCGGGCTGGCTCAAGTCGCCCCCGCCGCCGAGGTGGATTGCCGTTCCTGCGTTAATTGGGTAGTTTCCGCGGGACAGTGGCGCGGGAGGCGAGTGCGAAAGCATTTGGGCGCCGTTCAGGTAGGCAATCACCGTGCCGTGGGTAGCGCTCGGATTCGGGTCGAACTGGGTCACGACCATGGCGTTTTCGACGGGTGAACTACCGTAGTCGAACAGATCGTTGTTCTCCTCTTCCTCTGCCCCCACGCAGTAGGTGTTGGCTTTGCTGCAGTTGACGGCAATGCAGCAGCCGCCCGAATCTCTCCACCCGTACGCTAGGGCGGCCATGAAATCGGTGCCATAGGTGTCGCTGGCGTTGTACTTGTGGGTAAGGCCGAATGTACCGCAGCAATAGGTTTGGTTGGCGAGCGGCTTTCCATTGTACATGATGCCTATGGCCTTCGACCCGCCGTTGATACCGGTGGCAAAGTTGTCGCCGGAGAGCGCAT
>CAZTTW010000574.1:0-3866 GCA_964616265.1 uncultured Myxococcales bacterium
CCTCGCGAGGTCTTCGATCGCGCCGTCGAGATGCTCGGTTCGTCGGGCGCCGAGCTGGAGCTCGGCCGCGCCTTCATGGCGTACGCCGATTTCGAGGAAAAGCTCGGCCGTTACGAAACGGCTGAAGGCCTACGCGATCGGGCGTTCGCCATTCGGCGCGAGGCCGGCTTGCAGTCTCCCGAGCGCGAAGTCGCGGCGACGGGCGAAGCCGTGCTTCAGTAAGATCCCCGAAACGCAGAGGGCGCAGGGCCCTTGGGCCTCTGCGCTCTCCGTCTTTGTCTGTGCTCTCTTATTTTTTCTTGAGGTCGTCGAGCTTGACCAAAATCCGGTCCACACCCCATTTGGGGGCGACGAGAACCTCGGGCTGACCGCCCACTTGCACGTAGTAGTTGCTCTTATCACTGGTTTCGCTGCCGATCTTGAGCTGGCAGCCGTGTCCCTTGACGTTCGATTTTGCGGCAATCGTCGCCGTCGGTTTGGCCAACCCGGTCGTCTTTGGGGAGGTGTCTTCGGCGAAGCTCTGCGCTTTCCAATCCGAGAACGCACCGGTGATGGGCGACACCTTGGAATCGTCCAGGGTGAACCCAGCCGGCTTGGTGGCCTTCCACGCGCTGCCCTGCTTGGCTAAGGTGAAGGAGTCCTTCTCACGCGTGACGGCGACCTCGGTCAGCTCGTCGCTCTTGAGGTTGCACAGCGTCTTTTCGCGGAATTCGATGGGCCGCTTGTTGGCGCGCTCTACGTTGTACTTCTTGACCAGATAGACCTGCGGATGGTCGCCGGCCTTGACGTAGAAGTCCTCCGCGCCTTTCTTGTTACCGATGAGGACGGTCTGTTGTTTGCCGCCTTTGAGGGTCACGGTGATGGTCAGCGCTGGCGAGGCGAGGCCGCTTTCTTCCGGTTTGGCGGCGTCGACAAAGTCGTTCGCCTTCCAATTCGCCACTTGCGAGACAACGCCACCGGCAACCGTCTTGTCGAAGGGCTCGACTTTGACCGACGACTCGACCAGCTGCCATTCCGGCGCTGGGCCAGCGTCTTTCTGCGCTGGCCTCGAAAGCGCGATCTTCGAGCCGTCCTTGGCCGTGATCTCCAGCTTCTCGGCGTCCTTCTCGTCGAAGGTGGTGATGCTCTTGTCGCGCCAGGCAGTGGTGTCCTTGTCGAGCTGGTACTTGAAAATTCCGGTCGTCGACCAGACGTCGTCCTTGCCCTGGATGCGCACCATGGTCATCTGATTCGCCGTCTTGCCGATCAGAAGATCCGCCACCACGGCGTCGCCCTTCTTGAGCGTGACGCGCAAGCCTTCGTCGCCGACCTCGAACTCGTTCTGGCGAGCCTTCTGGTCGGATACGATCGTGCCAAACTCCAGCTTGGTGAGCGCCTCGAAAGCCTGCTTGGTCGAGTCCTTGTCTGCCGGATAATCGATGGGCTTGACGATCTTGTAGTTGTCGCCGTCTTTCTTGATGGTCGTGGTCACCTTGGCCTTTGTCACGTCCAAGGTGTCGAAGCTGTCGGCAGTGAGCTTCGCAATGGGACGCGGGGTACTTTCGGCCGAGCGGTTGCCTTTTTCAGGCGAGCGCAAAAGGACTACGGTGGCCAGGATGAGGCCGGCGAAGACAAGGCCGGCAATCAGGGTCTTGCGATTCATCGTCTACCTCGTGTGCTTTAGAGCCGTTGGGTGGTGCGGTTCGACTTGCGCAGGCGCCAGCGAGCGACGCCGTACAGGCAGAATGCCAAGGGCAGGCCGAGAATATTGGTCCATTGAATGGCGCTGGCCTTACCGTCGGAGACGGCAGGAATCTGCCGGCTGTCCATGGTCTTCGAGCGCAGCGGGATGAGGGCTTCGTCTTCCACCGTCCAGCCGATGGAGTTGTACAGCAGTTGGGCGCCCGCCGCGTAGACCGGCAGGAAGCGCGCAAGCTGGGTCCAGTCGTCGTTGGCGAAGGCGGCGTCGCCGACGACCACCAGGCGAACCGGCTTTTGCGATTCGGCCAAAGGCGCTTTGTCCGTCGCCGACACGGCGGCCGCAGGCGCGCTAACGAACGCGCTCTTGAGCGGCCCCTGGTAGGCGTACCCGAAGGCGAACGAGCCAGTTTCCTTGCTCGGCTCGAACTTCATTTCCGGGCTCACGACAGCAAAGCCCGTGTGTTTGAAGCTCGCGCTCGACGACGATGCCAGGCGCCAAAGCTTGCCGCCCGCGGGCGTGTTGCCGCCGGCCAGTGGGCCAACCAAGTCGACGGCGCTGGCGTAGGGGAAGATGACTCCGCGAACGCCTTCGAGCACCGAGAGTCCCGGCGCCTTGTCGGTCGCTGCCGCCACGAAAGCGGGCAGGGTGACGAGCGCGCGGCGGCCTCCGGCGAGGTCCATAACGCCGGGCGCAGCAGCCTGCGGATCGACGACGATGTCCTGGCCAACCTTGAAGCCGTAGCCTTCGAGCAGCTTGCCGAGCCCCGTGTCGTTGCCCTGGAGCATCTTCAGGCTCTCCATGCCACGCGCGCCCGCCGAGCCGGCCGCCATGCCGGGAGCGAGGATGACGGCGCCGTGACCGGTCATCAGGAAGCGGTCGATTTCGCGTTGACCTTTGTCGTCGATGGCCTGGTGCGGACCCGCGATGACGATGCTGTCCACGTCGGCGCCGATCTCGGCGCTGGAGGGATTTACCGTCGTCACGTCGTATTCCGCCTCGACGTCCTGCTTGATGGCCTGCAAGCCCTGGTTGAGATCGCTCTCACCGTGACCGGTGACAAAGGCGATCTTCTTCTTCTTGACGGTCATCTTCTTGATGAGGGACGACAGCTGGTATTCGAGTCCGGCGTCGCTGACGATCTGCGGAATGGATTCGCTCTTGTCGCCGTATTGCAGGCACAGGCCCAGATAGTAGGCACCGAGCTCGAACTTCGAATTGCTGACCTTCTGGATTTGGACTTTCTGCACTTTGCAGCGGTTGGCCTCTTCCTCGAACTTTTTGTCGGCGGCGGGATCCTGCGCTTCCCAGCGGAAGCGTCCCTTCGAAGCCGACTTGTAGTCGTCGAGCTTGTCGCGCACGTCGCGCGATAGTCGCTTGATCTCGGGCGGCAGATCCTTCGAGATGAAGGCCGTGACGTTCAAGTAATCAGGCAGGTTTTTGACCAGGTCTTTCGACGGCTGCGACAGCGTGTAGATGTTCTTTTCGGTTAGGTCGACCCGACCGAAAACGCGCGTTCCAATCAGGTTCACCAGAACGACCGCGCCGGCCAGAAAGACCGCGTACAAAATGGCGTTCGATGCGTAGCTTTTCTTCTTGCTGGAAATCGACATGGTTTGAGCCCTTTTCCGTTACTTCCACTTGCGCGATTCGAGCGAAACCGTGGCGATGACCAGCGAGACCACCATCACGGACACGTAGTAGATGACGTCGCGGGAATCGATGACGCCGCGGCTGAGCGACTCGAAGTGGTTGCCCATGCTGAGGAAGGCGAGCACCGGGGCAATCCAATCGGGCGCGTACTGGTTGACCTGGCCGAAGATGAAGAGCGCGAACGAGATGGCGAAGGCCAGGATGAAGGCGACGATTTGATTGCGGGTCAGCGACGAGGCCATCACGCCGATGGCGATATAGGCGCCGCCCATGAGCAGAAGGCCGAGATAGCCGGTGGCCGCCGGACCCTTGTCCACCGGGCCGAGTAGGCTCAGGGTGACGGCGTAGAATACGGTCATGCCGATCACCGCCGCCAGCATGGTCAAGCCGGCCAGGAACTTGCCAAGCACGACTTCCCAGTCGCGCACCGGCATGGTGATGAGCATCTCCAGCGTGCCGCTGCCTTTTTCTTCGGCGATGAGGCGCATGGTGATGGCCGGGATGATGAAGGTGAAGATGAGCGGCGTCAGCGTGA
>CAZTTW010000575.1:0-3858 GCA_964616265.1 uncultured Myxococcales bacterium
AGCAGGCCGCGGACACCGGAGAACCTGTCGTTGCGGTCGATGCTGCAGGGGACCGACGTTTCGCCGAGCACATGTCGGTCAGCGATCTCCACTTGCGCTCGGTCCTGGCGGTTCCGCTGACCGTGAAGGGAAACGTGGTCGGCACGATCTACGTCGACCATCGTCTGCGCAAGGGCGTCTTTGGCGACGACGAGCTTGCGATGGTGCTCGATTTCGCCGAGCAGGGCGCCATCGCCATCGAGAACGCGCGGGTCATCTCCGAGCTGCGGCGTCGCGAGCAGCAGATCCAGGCTCTCAACCGTCGGCTTGAACGCGAGCTGAAGGTGCAAGAAGTCGCGCTCAGCGACGCGCGCATCGAGCTCAAGGAAAGCCGTCAGGTCGCGGCCCTGCGCTACGATTATCGGCAAATCGTTGGGCAATCGCCCTGCATGGTGGAGCTGTTCGGCCTCCTCGATCGCGTGACGGATACCGCTTTGCCAGTCGTCATTGAAGGCGAAAGCGGCACCGGCAAGGAGTTGGTAGCCCGCGCCATTCACTTCCATGGATCTCGCAAAGAGCGGCCGTTCGTCTCGGAAAACTGCGCGGCCATTCCGGAAAGCCTCCTCGAGTCGGCATTGTTCGGACACGTGCGGGGCTCGTTTACGGGCGCCGACCGTGATGCTCGCGGCCTTTTTGCCATCGCCAACGGCGGAACGCTCTTCCTCGACGAAGTCGCGGAGATGTCGCCGGCCATGCAGGGCAAGCTGCTGCGTGTGCTTCAAGACGGCCAGTACCACCGGGTCGGCGCCGATCGTCCGGAGAAATCCGACGTCCGCGTCGTCGTCGCCACCAACCGCAACCTCACCGACATGGTGGAAGCGGGAAAGTTCCGCAAAGATCTTTTCTACCGCTTGAGCGTCGTCCGGCTTCATTTGCCGCCGCTGCGGGAGAGGCGCGAGGACATTCCTCTCTTGATTCGTCACTTCTTGCAGAAGGCCGCCGAGCAAGCCGGCGTTATGGCCAAGACCGTCGAGCCGTCGGCGCTGGCCAAGCTTGGCCGGTACAACTGGCCGGGCAACGTTCGCGAGCTGGAAAACGAGATTGCCAGGGCAGGGGCCTTCGCCGGAGCCAGCATCACGCTCGCCGATCTTTCGCCCCACATTCAAACCGGTCAAGACGCCAACGAAACCGTTCGCAACGAGCCCGATGGTCTGCGTATCCGCCACCGCGTGGAGCGGCTGGAGCGCCAGCTCATCCGCGAGGCGCTCAGCCGCTCGCAGGGCAACCAGACCAAAGCGGCGGTATTGCTCGGACTGTCGCGTTTCGGGTTGCAGAAGAAACTCCGACGATACAATCTTGGGGCGTAGACAACCCAGTTGGCAGTGCGGCTTTGTTGGTTGGCAGTTGCCATGCTAAGTCCGCGGTTTCGTGGGGAGACTCTCTGGCCCAAATCTCGCATTGACTAGCTGCAGGGGATCCATGGGGCGCATACGACGAAGCTCTCGATTGTTGCTATGGCTTGCCGGCCTTGTAGCGGCGGCCTCGTTCATCGTTGTCCTCGCCTGCAATTCTCCGTTCATCCCGATTCCTCCACCCGATCCGACCTTCAACGAAAGCGCGACGCAGGGACAGTGGTCCGTGGCCAGCGGCCCGGATTCGCGGGCAAGCCGGGCGCTCTTCTACATCTACAACGCCTCCGTGGGCAGCGGGATCATTCAACAGGCGGCGCAAGATGGATCGATGTACGCGTACCCGCTCTTCGGGCAGGTGGGCGACAGCATCGAGATTCACTGGGAGCGTTCCGTCTCGGACAGTAGCTCGACGATTTGCCGCCCTCTCGGACCTGGTCTCGCCCGGCAGGGTTGCCAATAGCGCGCTTCTCGACCCTTGCGGCTAGGCTCGTGCGAAGTCGCTCTGCTTAGCTCAGGATATCTGCGAGTGGGTATCTTGAGACGAAACAACCGGCAGAGGCGTTTCGCTGCTGAGGTCCGGCTCAGAGGTCACGCGAAGACCTGCGGTAGGCATTCGCCGGACCTCGTCGCGGGCGATTCGCCACGCGGCCTGGATGATCCAGGACACCGAGCGATCCTGTCGAATCGCTTCTTTTTGCGTTTCCGCGAGCATGGCGGAATTGAAGTACAGTGTGACTTTGCGCTTTTGAGACACGTGACTGTACCGATGAAGGGGTGCGGAGGGTCTGGCCCTAGCGGCTAATCTTCGCCTTGGCTGGCAGGAAGAACTGGAAATTCAGACTGAAGATCCAGTTGTTGGTCAACTTGAGATCGCTCGTGTCCGTTACGCCGTTGCCGTCGACATCGCGGCCGGAAGCGTTGTTCTTGTAGAGCAGGTCGTGCAGCTCGAGATTCAGGGCCAGCCAATGGGTAAGGAACGCGTGCGCCCCGACGCCAAAATTGCCCATGAGCTCGGTGCCGATATTGGCTTTGCACTGGGGCGGATCCGTAGCGCCGCATTGCTGGCTGCCATCTTGTCGGGTACCGACCGGAGCCGCGCCGGCTGCCGCCAGGTTCACGACGCCAGCACCAGCGAGGACGTAAAAGTCGAAGTAACTGAACAGACTGCCGAGAAGCGCAATCTTGCCCGACAGCGGAATGAACTCGACCTGGCCCATGGCCACATACTTGATGTGGTTCATGGTTGCCGCGGCTTCGTCCTTGTACGGCGACTTGATGGTCGACTCACCTTCGGCGGGAAGTTTCGCATACACGTCGTTGTTGAACGAGCTCTTCCAGTCGGGCGTGACGTTGTAGCCGCCGACCACGGCGAGCGAGATCCAGTCGGTGAAGTGGAACGCCAGTTTCGGCATTACCAACAGGGCATTGTAGAAATCCTGGCCGATGCTGACGCCCATACCGACGCCAGCTTCGAAACGCTTGTCTCGCAGCTCGAGGCGCTTGCGAATGACGGGCGCGTCGGTCAGTGGACTTTTGCGCTCTTTTTCGGCGCGCGCGACGGTCGGTAGGCAAACCAAGGCGCCCAGGAGTAGCGCGACAATCTTCCGCATGACTTGTGTCCTTTTCATCATGACGTCAACTCGCTAGCGGGGCGTGCGATAGGTGAAGGAGGGTGGAATGTAGAGCCCAACCGAGAAGAACATCATGATGTTCTGTACGAACTGGCTCTGCGAGGTTTCAGATCGCTGCTTGACCGAAGCGATGTCCTCGTTAGGTTTGCGATCGTTGACCTCGAAGACGTCCTTGTACATGTAATCGCGGAAGGTGAGGCTGAGAGTCAACCAATCGAGAACGAACAAACGAACACCCAAGCCGACGTGCCCGGTGAAGTCGTTATTGGTGAACGAGGGATCGCCGAATGCGCGCGGGATGATTTCCGTCTTCATCATGCCGACACCGAGCGCGAAGGTCAGATCCCAGTGAACGATCCACTTGTTGAAGAGGCCGAATTTGCCGTAGCCGGGGACGTAACCGAAGGCCAGCGCGTAGTGGTACTTCAGCTTGTTGAGCGTCGGCACAAGGTAGTACTGCAAGCCGACCAAGGACTCGCGCTCAGACAGCTCTTTGATGAAGTACTGTCCCTCGAGCCCGACGGAGAGAACGTCCGTGATGTAGTAGTTGAGGTCGCCACCGAACGAATAGTGGCGAATTAGCGGGTCGTTGAGCGTGATGCCAGCGAAAGGGGCCAGCTCCACGCGGTGCTTCTTTAAGAAGGCCTTGCGAGGAACGACGACGATGTCTTCCCAAGACCTGCGCGGGGCACCTGCAGCCTCCGTCGTCTTCTTCGGCTCCGGGGTTTCTCCGCCCGTGACTTCCGAAAGATCTAACTCAAGATTAGCTCCCGGGGTCGTGTCCGCTGGAGGAGCTTTGTCGCCGCCACCCGATGCCGCACCCTCTGGTTCTTGGG
>CAZTTW010000576.1:0-3849 GCA_964616265.1 uncultured Myxococcales bacterium
CGCGCGCGAACCAGAAGCGCAACCGGGACGCCGAACAAAAGTGTGGCCATAAGCACCGCAAGCCACGGCCGGATCCGACCGAGGCGCGCGCTCGCCCACGCGAGCACGAACGGCACCGCGGCGGAAAGCAGTGCTGCCGAGAGTGACCGCTGGAAAAGCACCTCCTTGCGCAAAGGTGCACGCACGCGCCACACGACGAGGAAAACTGCGGCTTCCAGCACGAGCGCAAGCAGGGGTGCAAGCACCAGCACGCCAGCGAAGCTCACGGAGCGCGGCGTGGCCTCAGGAGCGCGGCCAAAGCGCACGAGGCGCGCCATCGCCGGACCGATGAAGGCTGCCGCAAAGGCCGTCGCAAGCGACGCCAGCACCACGACGCCAGCCGCAAGAAAGCGATTGTTGCGGTTGGCAGTGCCGGTCACGGCGGCGACCGCTGCACCCGCGGCGCAACCGCCTGCCACCAGCCAGCCGGCGCTCGCTGCCAGCAAGCCACTCTTCCGCCGCCGCCCCCATCCCGCAAGCCACACCAGCAAGGCCAGGGCCGCGCCACCCAGCCATGCGGCAAGCAAGTCGAAGCCGAAGGTCAGCGCAACGCACGCCACGAAACCAGCACTAACGCTTCCGCGCACGGCTGCTTGAACGCCGTCGATAAGCCCCACCACAACGCCGGCCAGGACGGCGGCGCGAAACACGACGGCATGAATTTTCAGGGTGGGCATCGACGGTTTAGCTAGCAGGGAATGAGCATCCGTCAAAGCCCGTGGCCGTCGGCTCTTGCAGGTTTGGCGATCGATGCCGCCTTCAGGGTCCGAAGCGGCGAGCGGTGGAGCAGCACGGGCAGGACCTTACCCGACGTGACGATTTCCATGTGCCCGAGGTCGGAGGTGATTTCCAGAACAGGCACGCTTCTTTCGGTGACGGTCAGATCCTTGTAGCTCTCGGGCAAGGTTGCCCGGCGCTTGGCTCCCGAAATCTTCTCCAAGAACGGAGGTACGCGGCTGGCGGTGTCTTTCGACACCAGCGTCATGCACGGTTGGTTCGCGCCCGCATGCTGTTCGAGCCAGCTTTGGAACTTGTCGTCCATGCCGTAAAGAGCGTCGAGAAGAACGAATGCTTCCACGCTCGCGGCGTCTTTGTCGTCTCTATCGCCCCTGTCACCCCTGTCGCCCCTGTTGCCTTTGTCGCCTCTGCCTTCCGTCCAGCCGCCCAGGGTACGCCAGGCGCCGCTGTGCCCAGCCACGACAATCGGGCCGTGGGCTTTCGTGCCGACCAGCTGGCGCTCGACTTCGGCCAGCAAGTCCCCGAGCACCGGCCAAAAGACCTCTTCGCTGCTGCCGCTCGGCGCCTCGGGAACGATGAACAGCGCATTGACTTTGCTGGCGGCGAACTGCTCGGCCAGCGCGTGCTGGACCCAGGCGCCGTCGACGTTGGTGTAGTACCCGTGCACGTAAATCACGGTGCCGGCCGTCGCCGGATCGTAGCCGCGAGGCTGCCACACGTGCACCGGCCCCTTCGGCGTCAGAAGCCGCCAGTGCGAACCGCCGGAAACCTGATCCAAGGCCGGCCCTGCAGGGGCGTCCGCCACTACACTTTTTCCTGCTCGTCGGGTCACCATCATGTGTCCGTGTCCGTCGATGTCCGGATAGCCAAAGTAGAACGGCAACGGCCGCCGCGGGCTCGCTTCCCAGAGCGCGAGAAACTCGCTCTTCGTGTTCGAATACTGCGCGAGCATGGGGCCGTGGAAAAGGCCGAAGCACTCCTGCTCGAAACCGGCCGCGCGCGCCAGCGAGGGCGGAATGCCGGTCGAATCCGACAGCATCCACGTGGCATGGTCGAGCAAATACGCGCGGATGTGCGAGAACGAATCGAACCACAGAAGGTAGCTGGCCGCCTTGATGAGCGCTGCCACATCGCCTTGGGCCGCCAGGTGAAGCGCAAGCGGGCGATTGGCTTGAAAATGCGAATTGTCGAGGTTGGCGGCGAAGTGTCGGTAGACCCGCACCGGCGCTTTGTCATCCAGGCGTGACCGGAACGCGATTTCGACATTGGCAAAAGGATTCGGCCCGTCCTTGACGGCCACGAGGTCGTCCGGCTGCAGGTAGGTCACCTTTCCTTGCGCGTCCAGGCGCACGTAGTGCAGCGAAACCGGCTCGTAGTCGAACACGGAAAAGGCGACGAGCGCGAATGCGATTTCGCCGGGCAGCGACGAATGCGAACCGGCGCGCAGGTTGGTCGTCTTCGAGTGGCTGACGGCGAACAGGCTGCGCAGGTGCGCGAAGGTCGAGTCGAGGCTTGGGGCGAGATCCTTGCCCGCAATCGAACCAACGCCGCGGACATCGCCTGCTGCTTCGAGAGAAATAGTAGTGAACTCGTCCGCGTTCGGAAAGGTCGCCAGAGCGGTCACGAGGTCGCCACCGCCGAACGGATAAACGACGGCTTTCGGCAGATCCGTTGGCACGACCTTCGCCAGGAAGGGCTGCGTGCGATCGATCCAGCGAGTGCGGTACTTGCTGACCAAGTCGTGCAACAGCGTGCAGTGATGCTTGAGCTCGGCGCTCGGCCACGCCGTCGGCAACTCGGCATCGCCTGCGCAGGCCACCAAGCGCGACAGCAGGCGCGCGTCGGCGATGAAATCGCCCGGGCTTGCGGCAGGGCTGCTCGCATCGGCATGCGCGCTTCCTGCGAGCGCGAAGCCAAGCAGCGCGAAGAGCATCCCAATCTTGTCGATAGTCTGACGATTCACGCCGGGCAATCTACCCCACCTCCGTTTCACGGTGGAACTTCGATGGGCACGCTGCGCCAGCAGCCCCAGCAGCCCCAGCAGCCCCAGCAGGCAGCGACACGCGGTGGCTAACCGCATCCTGGTCGCCCGATCCGGCATCTAATGACGGCAGCACGTGCCCGCGTGCGGCCCCCAAACCAACCCAACCATGGAGCCTTTGTCATGCCTTTGATTCCGCTTCGTCCCCTTCTCGACCATGCCGCTGCCAACCACTACGGCGTGGCCGCCTTGAACGTCAACAACATGGAACAGATCCAGGCCATCATGGAGGCCGCTCGGGCCACGAAAAGCCCTGTCATCGTGCAGGCCTCGCGGGGCGCGCGCAAGTACACGAACGACGCCTTTCTGCGCCACCTGATGCTGGCCGCCGCCGAACTCTATCCCGAACTTCCCATCGTCATGCACCAGGATCACGGCAACTCGGTCGAGACCTGCGTGAGCGCCATTCGCTATGGATTTACCAGCGTCATGATGGATGGATCGCTGGAAGACGATGGCAAGACGCCGGCGAGCTACGAATACAACGTGGCGGTCACCCGAGAGGTCGTGAACATCGCCCACCGCTTCGGCGTTTCCGTCGAAGGCGAGCTCGGCTGCTTGGGCTCGCTCGAGCACGGCACCGGCGAAAAAGAGGACGGTCACGGCGCCGAGGGCAAGCTCTCCCTCGAGCAGCTCTTGACCGACCCGACCCAAGCGGTTGACTTCGTCGAGCGCACCGGCCTCGATGCACTGGCCGTCGCCGTTGGCACCAGCCACGGCGCCTACAAGTTCTCGCGCAAGCCGACCGGCGATGTGCTGGCCATGAAGCGCATCGAAGAAATCCACACCAAGCTGCCCAACTGCCACTTGGTCATGCACGGCTCCTCGTCGGTACCGGCCGAGCTTTGCGCCATCATCAACCAGCACGGCGGCAAGATGAAGGAAACCTACGGCGTTCCCGTCGAGGAAATCCAGCGCGGCATCCGGGCCGGCGTGCGCAAGATCAACGTCGACACCGACAACCGCTTGGCCATCACCGGCGCCATTCGCAAGGCGTTCGCCGAGAAGCCAGCCGAGTTCGACCCGCGCTA
>CAZTTW010000577.1:0-3848 GCA_964616265.1 uncultured Myxococcales bacterium
AAGAACGAGCGCAAGCCGGTGGCAAAGGTGAGATCGATCTTTTCGTTCACTGCGACCTGGGAAATGCCGTCGAGCTGGTACTCGACCGGATCCTCGATGGTCAGGATGTTGAGGTCGGGCGAGTTGATCTTAGCCAAACACGCGTAGAGCGTGGTCGTCTTACCCGAGCCGGTGGGTCCGGTGACCAGCAGAATGCCGTGCGGCCGCGTGATGAGATCGTTCATCTGGCGCAGGTGATCTTCACCGAAACCAATGTCCGCCAGATCGTGCAAGACGGTCTCGCGATCGAGCAGACGAATGGTAATGCGCTCGCCGCCCTTCACGGTCGGCGCGGTGGCGACACGCATGTCGATGTCCTTGCCGGCGATCTTGCGGCGAATGCGACCGTCCTGCGGCAGGCGCTTCTCGGCGATGTTGAGCCCGGCCATGATCTTCACGCGCGAGATGATCGATGGAATGAATTGGCGAGCCGCCCGGCGGGTCTCGTAGAGCACACCGTCGATGCGGTAGCGAATGATGACCTCTTTTTCGCCCGGTTCGATGTGGATATCGCTCGCTCGCTCCTTGACGGCGTTGAACATCAGGGCGTTGACCCAGCGAATGATGGGCGCTTCGTCGTTGACGTCGAGAATGTCGACGAGCTCCTCGGCTTTGCCCTCGTCGCCTTCCTCCTCACCCTCGCCCAGATTGCCGGCGTCCTGTTTGCGGCCATAAACGTGGTTGACCGCCTCCAGCAACTTCGCAGACGGCAAGAGCAGCGGGATCACTTCGGCAGCGATCATCCCGCGCACGTCGTCGAGCGCGCCCACGTCGAGCGGATCCGCCATGGCCACCAGCACGGCTTCGCCCTGTCGACGAAGCGGCATGATCCGGTGCTGTTTGGCAAAGCCGATAGGCACCTTGGCGGCGAGCTCGCCGTCCATGTCGGCGACCGGAAAATCCCGCTCGAAGCGAATGCCGAGCTGAACGCCGAGCGCTTTCAGCACGTCCTCTTCGCTGCAAGCATGGGATTTTTGCAGGAGCTCGCCCAAAAGGCCGCCTTCGGTTAGCTGCAGAGCAAGCGCCTGCTCCACAGCCTGAGCGGTCACCGCCCCGGCGTCGACCAGGATCTCTCCTATGCGTTTACGTGCCACAGCTATCTACTCGTCTGACTTCGGCAAGGCGGCATTGTCGACGGGCACCGCGGAAATCGGCTTCGGCGGCGCATCGTCGTCCGATTCGGGCGAGGCAGGCGATCCGGGCGCCTGTGCCGTAGCTTTGCGTTGCTCCTTGTTCGTCTTGCCACGCTTGCTCTCCGGCTGGTCGTCGCTGTCGCCGCGTTCGATCGGCGTGGATTCATCCAGCTGATCGCGCTCGCGAATGTGCTGCAGCTGCCGCTCGTCTTCTTCCATTTCGCGCACGCTGCGATTGATCTCCTCCAGCATGCCGCGCTTGCGGTGCGCATCGATTTCCAGCTTGTCGAGGTTGGACGTGTCCTCGAGCGAGCTGTAGCGCTCGATGAATTCGCGCCGCTCGCGCAACTTCTTCTCGGCCACGCGCCGCAAGTCCGACAGATCAGAAATCACGTACGGTGTAATGGCGATGAGGATGTTCGACTTTTTGACTGTCTTGGAGGTGTTGCGAAAGAAGAAGCCGATGACGGGAATGTCGCCAAGGATGGGAACCTTGGTCACGTTTTCGGAGATGCGATCCGCCATCAAGCCGCCGATGACCACTGTTTGCTGGTCGCGCGCCACCACCGTCGTCTTGGTCGAGCGCTTGGAAGTAGCCGGACCCATGTTATTGTAGTTCGGCGATTCGACGTCGGAAATCTCCTCATCGACATCCAGGCGGATGATGTCGTGCTCATTCACACTGGGCGTGAGTTTCAGCTTGAGCTCGACGGGCTGCCGCTGGATCGAAGTGAACGGCATGACACTCGTGCCGCCGGTGGTATTGGCCCCGAACGCCGCTGTGGTCTGGCCCGGGAATGGCAGAACCTCGCCAACAGAAATCTCGCCCTCTTGATTGTTCATGATCAAGATGTGTGGGTTCGACAGAATGTTCACGTCGTTGTTGGTCTGAAGAAGTTGTAGAAACACGCCGAACGACGGAATGTTGACAGGCAAGCCCTTGAAAAGCGGGCTGTTGCCCAAATCGCCCGTGGATGGTCCAAAGAGTGCAGCGCTGAGACCGCCGAGACTATTGACCAGCGCTGTCGGATTCATTGTGTTATTGGCATTGAAGCCGCCTAATGCCAGCGACTGCTGGCCCGCGACCGTTTCGCTCGCGCCGGCGTGGTACGAAACGCCCACCTGACGAGTCTTGTCGAGCAAGACCTCCATGATGGTCGCCTCGATGAAGATCTGCTTGCGAGGAGAGTCGAGCTGCTCGATGACCCGGCGCAAGGACTGGTAGTCCTTGAAGGTCGACATAATAAGCAGCGAGTTGGTCGGCGCGTCGAACGAAATGCGAATGTCGCTTTCGAAGAGCAAGGCCGCGGGGTTCGCCTGACCAGGCGCTGCGGCCGCCGGCGCTGGTGCTGCGGCGCCTGTTTTTCCCCGGCGGCCGGAATTGAGCGAGCCCGAGATCTGTACACCGGTAATCGCGCTCAGCGTGGCGGCAAGCTCGTCACAGTTCGCGTTTGCACAGTAATAAACGTGGAAGCGACCTTCGCTGCCACGGCCGGCTTCCTCGAGCGGAACGTCCAGTTTGTGCACGAGCGAAACCAGCCAGTCGTGCGCGAGCTTGTTGGAGACCACGATGAGGCTGTTGGTGCGCTCGTCGGGAATCAACTTGCTGATCGTCATCTCGGTCATCAGCTCGCCGGTTGGCCCCGCAGGCGGCTTGGGCGCTTGTGGCGGCGCAGCTCCCTGTCGACGCTGGCCGGTTCCGAGGAAATTGACCGGCATGATCTCGGCGACACGCGACGCCATGTCCTGCACCGACATGTTTTTCACCCGAATGACCCAGATGTGGTCGCGCGACACCGATGGCGTATCGAACTGCTTGATGATCTCCACCATGCGCTCGATGCTGTCCGACTGGTCGGTGATGATGAGCGACGAGCGGTACGCGATGATGTCGCCGGTCTCGGTCTTGATTCGGTTGAGAACGTTGTTGGTCAGGTCGGCCGCGTCCAAATACGTCAGACGCACCAGCTTGGTGACGTAGCGGCGATCGTTCGGCGTGTGCTGATTGGGGCCGACGACGGGCAGTGGCGCGAAGCGCGCTTTCGAGTTCTCCACCAGGCGCAGAAACTTGCCCGTCGGCTCCACCGTCAAACCGACCGAATCGAGAGCCGCGAAGAACAGGCGATAGGCCTCCTCAGGCGTGATGAGCTGGGGCGAGACAATGGTCAGCTTCTTGCCCTGCACCGGCACGCCGACGATGAACTGCGCGCAGGTGATGCTGGAAATCCAGCCGATGAGATCCATCACCTCGGTGTCGGGCTTGAGGTTGAGACGCACGATGCGCTTGCCGGCCGGCAGCTTCTTGCACGAGTTGAATTCTTTCTCGCCTGGGAGCTCGGCCACACCGGTCGCGCCCGGAAGCGGTGTTGCCGCTGCCCCCGGTTTGGCTGGCACGGGAGCCGGCGCACCCTTCGGCAGAGGGACGGGCTTGGCCGGTGCAGGCGCGGGCGCGGGCGCTGGTGCCGGCGACGCAGCTAATTTGGCGCTCGCAGCGCGAAGGCTATTGAGCGGACCGGCTCGACGCGTGGCCGGACGCCCGGCGGGCGCCGTCTCTGGCGCAGGCGCCGGCTCTTGCGCGAACGCGAGCGATCCTTCGGCCATCGAAACGACCAGATACGAAACCATCGTTGCTGAAAGAAAGCGATTCATCGGATGTTGTATTCCTTCGTGATTTTC
>CAZTTW010000578.1:0-3847 GCA_964616265.1 uncultured Myxococcales bacterium
CTCCGCGCGCCTGCTCCGTCGACGGCGAGACCTTGGCGAACTTCACCAGGTCGCAACCCGACAGCCAACCTTCGATCTCGCTGCCCACGATGCCGCGCGAGCTCTCGAGCGGCACTCGGCGCATGGCCCGAACCAATTCCTCGGTGGTCATTTCCAGCGAGTCGAAACCGAAGCGGCCACCCAGGTATTCGCGAATTGCTTCGGAGAGCTCGAAATAGAACGGGCGCAGATCTCCGCCTTCGGCCAGGGTGCCACCCAGGCGGTCGAGCCTTTCCATCGCTACTTCGTGGGCCGGTCGAGCCGGCACGGGCGGCGCTGCGGGCTTGCGATTGCGCAGGCGTCGCCGCACGAGCAGAGCGATGACGGCGCCGAGGACAGCCGTCAAGATGCCGCCCGCGATGTAGATCAGAAGGTAGTCGCGTTGCCGCACCGGCAGGGGACCGGCGTTGTCCTTCAGCTTGGGTTCGGGCTCGTTGGCGATGAGACTCGTGATCGTGATGGGCACCGGCCGGGTGTGGACGCTTTTCACGCTGCCGTCGGCACCGAAATAGGTCAGCTCGACGGAGGGAAGCTCGAAGCTGCCGGGCTCGTAGGCGGCCACGCGCAGGTTGAACTCGCGGCGCATTTTCCCGTCGCCCAGATCCTTTTCGTCGAGGGTGCGCGACAGCTCGGAGAATTGCCCAAGCTCGAGATTGGCGGGCAGCACCACGGGCATGGTGCGCGGTCCGACGGAGGTGATGGAAAAGGCAATGGCGTCACCCACGTGCGCTTGGGTTTTGTCGGTGCGTACGGCCACCGTCGGGGCGTCGGCCGGCGCAGGCGGAAGCGCGGCGCCGGCGTCCACGGCCGCGAGCAAGGCGAGCAGCAGCGTCGGGCTCAATGGCGCATCCTCCGCGCTCGCGCCTCGAAGAAAGCGGTGAGAGCGTTCAGGTAGGGTCGGTCGGTGGAGACGGCGATGGCGTCGAGCGAAAGGCGACGGAAGAGTGCCTCGCGCGCGGCCTTCTGGCGTGCACTCTCGGCGGCAAAAGCGCGCGCCTCGGGTCCCGACGAATCGAAGACGACCATCTCGCCAGTCTCGGGATCATACAAATCGAGTAGCCCGACCTCGGGCAACTGCTGTTCCAGCGGGTCGGACACCACGACGGGAACCACGTCGTGCTTGCGCGAGGCCACGCGCAGGGCGCGCTCGTAGTGGGATTGCGGCGAAAGAAAATCGGACACTAAGAATGCCACCGACTTGTGATGAGCGATATGACCTAGGAAATCGAGCCCCACGGCCAGGTTGGTGCGCGGCGATTCGGGCGAGAACGACAGGATCTCGCTGATCACGCGCAGCACGTGCTTCTTGCCTTTTTTCGGCGGCACGAAGCGTTCGACTTGGTCGGTGAAGATGATGAGCCCCACGCGGTCGCTGTTCTTGATGGCGGAAAATGCCAGGACCGCGGCCAGCTCGGCCGCCAGTTCGCGCTTTTCTCGTTCGGCCGAGCCGAAGCGTCCCGACGCGGACATGTCCACCAACAAGAGCACGGTCATCTCGCGCTCTTCCACGAAGAGCTTCACGTACGGCTAGTTCATGCGCGCCGAGACGTTCCAATCGATGAGCCGGATGTCGTCGCCGGGGATGTACTGCCGCACTTCCGAAAACGCGATGCCAGAGCCCTTGAACACGGAGTGGTACTGCCCCGCCATCCGGTCGCGAACCAGGCGCTGGGTGACGATTTCAATCTTGCGGATCTTCCGCAGAAGCTCGCGGGTGAGCATGGCGCTGCCTTAGAGCTTCAACTACGGCACTTCGACGTGGTCGAACAGCTTGCGTACCACTTGCTCCGACGTCATCTCTTCGGCCTCGGCTTCGTACGTCAGGATCACTCGGTGCCTGAGCACGTCGGCGCCGATAGCCTTGATGTCTTCGGGCGTGACGTAACCGCGGCGGCGTAGGAATGCGTGACCCCGGGCCGCCTGGTTCAGGTAGATCGAAGCGCGCGGGCTGGCGCCGTATTCGATGAAGTCGGCGAGGTCGGCCATGCCGTAGGCTTTCGGATCCCGCGTGGCCTGCACCAGATTCACGATGTAATCGCGGATCTTCTCGTCGATGTAGATCTGGTTGATGACCTGGCGAGCGTTGGAAATCTGCTCGGGCGTGGCCACGGGGTTGGCCTTCACGGCCAGGCCGGTGGTCATGCGGTCCATGATGGTGCGTTCGTCTTCCTTGCTGGGATAGCCGACCTTCACCATCAGCATGAAGCGGTCCAGCTGCGCTTCGGGCAGCGCGTAGGTACCTTCCTGCTCGATGGGGTTCTGCGTGGCCATGACCAGGAACGGCTCGGGCAGCTTGTGCGTGGAGTCCCCGATGGTGACCTGCCGCTCCTGCATGGCTTCGAGGAGCGCCGACTGCACCTTGGCCGGTGCGCGGTTGATTTCGTCGGCGAGCACCAGGTTGGCGAAGATCGGACCTTTCTTGGCCACGAACTCGCTCTTGCTCTGGTTGTAGATGACGGTGCCCACGATGTCGGCGGGCAAAAGGTCGGGCGTGAACTGCACGCGGGAAAAACGCATGGAAAGCGCATCCGCCAGCGTCTTGACGGTGAGCGTTTTGGCCAAACCGGGCACGCCTTCCAGCAACACGTGGCCGCCGGTAAGTAACCCGATGAGGATGCGGTCGACCATCGTCTTCTGCCCGACGATGACTTTGCCCACCTCGGCGGCGATGTTCTCGACGAAGGCGGACTGCTGCTGAACCATTTCATTGATAACGCGAACGTCCATACGATCTCCTGTGGGGGCGTAGAAAACGCTATCTAGAGCGTCCTTACAACCCCAACTTTCTGCGTCCTATTCCCGGTCCGGCAACGGAAACAGCGAGTTTGCGTGTTCCTCGACTGCTTTCCCGTTATGTTTCGCCCATGCGACCGCATTACGTAGCGCTCGGCGCCTGTCTCCTCGCGATCGGCTGCAAGGACGGAGCGACGTCATCCTATCGGCCCACGCCGGACAGCGAAGCAAAGCAGATTTTTCCGAGCCTCACGCTCCAGGGGATTCGCTCGAAAGCCGCGATGGAAACAACGGCCACGCCCGAAACCATCTCGACATCCGAGTACTACGACCCGACCGGCGCTCGCTACGATCTATTGCACGTGACGGGGATCTTCATGTGGTGTCCTCACTGCAACAACGAGACGCAGGATCTGGCCAGCATCGCCGCGTGGCAGGCCCAGCATCGCGTGGCCGCGCTCCAGATTGCCATGGAGGGCTACGGGAGTGCCTCGCCGACCTGGACCGAGGTGCAAAAGTGGGTCGGCGATCACAACCTGGGCTTTCCCGTGTTGGTCGACGGACAGGGGGCCGAGCTCGGCAAGTCCTTTCCAGTCAGCTCGGTGCCGCTGAACATCGCCGTGAACCCGCGCACGATGGAGGTTCTAGACGTGCAAATCGGCGAGGTGGGCAGCTGCCAGAGTTATGAACAGACGCTTTTGAATAGCCTTTGAGAAAATGTTATGGAAGGCGTCGCGGATGATGGGGCAGCGGCCGGTTACGGATGCAATGCGAGTGGCGATGCGGTCGCTCGCGTCAGGTGGAAGAGCTCGTTTTTTCTTACGTAGCTTTCCCATCCTGAGCTGTCCTGTTGTTGAATGACCAAGAGACCAAACGAGAGGGTGACATGAACGCACGGAAATTTCTCAATGTTCGAGTTGGTTTGACGGTGACCGCCCTGGCCCTGAGCGGGGCTATGGTGCTGGCCGCGGCCTCCTGCGCCGGCGGCGGTAGTGGCGGCGGCGGATCGGCTGGCAACTCCAACGGTGGCAGCTCGGGCAGCAACGGTGGCAGCTCGGGCAGCAACGGTGGCAGC
>CAZTTW010000579.1:0-3829 GCA_964616265.1 uncultured Myxococcales bacterium
CTAGCCGCCCGCGGCTTGACACTTGTCGTAGGAATACGCAAAATTACGTCCGTTTCCCGAATTACCATTCTAGGCCAGCCAAAGATGTACACCGCCTACGCAAGTCTGCCGAGTAGTACCCGATGCACCTGACAGTCGCCGACGTCGCGGCTCTCCTTCGAACTTCTCCGAAACAGGTTTACCGCTGGATAGACGAAGGCGAGCTCGACTGCAACTGGTTCCACGATCAGCCCCGCTTCAACCGGACCGAGTTGCTCGAATGGGCGACGGCACGGCGAATTCCCGTCGCGGTCGAACAATTTCTCGACGAAGGTGACAGTGCCGGCGCGCCCAGCCTAGCCGCAAGCCTTGCGAGCGGCGGCGTCCATCGTGCCATGGTGGGTAGCAATCGCGACCAGATCCTGCGCGCCGTCGTCGAGGCAACGCAGTTGCCGACCATCGACAAAGACATCCTCGTCGACGTACTGCTGGCGCGCGAGGCGACCGGCTCGACGGGAATTGGCGACGGCATTGCGATTCCCCACGTGCGCCATCCCATCGTCATGGGCGGCAGCGCCGCAACCGTCTCGCTCTGCTTCCTTTCCGAGCCCGTGGATTTTTTCGCTATCGACGGCAGCCCGGTTCACACCGTCTTCCTCATCATCAGCACGACGGTGCGCGGCCACCTGCAAATGCTGGCCAAACTGAGCGCCGCTCTTTCCGACCCGGCCTTTCGTTCCGCGGTCCTGCACCGTGAATCAACCGAGGAGATCCTGCGCGAGGCGGCGCGCGTGGAAGCGGCCTCGACACCTCCCAGCGCCGGCTGACGATGCTGCTGCTGGTTTCTGCGCTCATCGTTCTGCTCGCCAGCGGCGTCGCTGCCCTGCTGGCGCACCGAAGCCCGAGCCGTGCCACGGCGATCGGTACCGTTGCCACGCTGGTTGCGTGCGGCCTGGCCAGCGTTCCGGTGGTGCAAACCATCCTCGGCCACGACGTCATCACCCTGCGACTGCCTTGGCAGGCGCCGACGCAGGATCTGATGCTGGGAATGGATCCCTTGTCGGCCTTCTTTTTGGTGCCGGTGTTGGTCCTTTCCGCCCTGGCCGCAATTTACGGACGTACCTACCTTTTGCCGTACAGTCCGAAGAAGTCGCTGGGTGGGCCGACCTGTGCCTTCGCGGTTCTGCTGGCCGCGATGATCACGGTGATCGTCGCGCGCAGCACGGTGCTTTTCCTGGTGGCATGGGAAGCGATGACGCTCGCATCGTATGTGCTCGTCACGTTCGAGCACGAGAAGGCCGAAGTCCGGCGTGCTGGATTCGTTTACCTGGTGGCTGCCCACGTGGGCGAAGCGTGCCTGCTCGGTATGTTCTTGCTGCTCGACCATCGGGCAGGCGGCTTGGGCTTCGATGCGTTTGCCTTGATGCCCGCGCCCAGCGCAGGTTTCGCGGCGCTGCTCTTCCTATTGGCGGCGGTCGGCTTCGGCATCAAAGCCGGCTTTCTTCCCTTTCACGTCTGGCTGCCCGAGGCACACGCCGCGGCGCCATCGCACATCTCGGCACTGATGTCTGGCGTGATGATCAAGCTCGGCCTCTACGGCCTGCTTCGCGTAACGACCTTTCTGCCCATGGCACGCTGGTGGGGACCCGCACTCATCGTGCTCGGCTTTCTCGGCGCGCTGTGGGGCATCTCGCTGGCGCTCTACCAGCGCGACATGAAGCGCGTGCTCGCCTATTCCAGCGTCGAGAACATGGGCATCGTCACGATCGGGCTCGGGCTTGCTTTCTGGCGGGCCAGCCGGGGTGACTTTTTCCTGGCAAGCTTGGGCGCCGCCGGAGCCCTACTGCACGTGTGGAATCACGCCGCGATGAAGGGCCTCATGTTCTTCTCCGCCGGCAGCGTTCTGCACGGCAGCGGCACCAAGGACATGGAAAAGCTCGGCGGCCTCATGAAGCGCATGCCTACCACTGGCGCGCTCATGCTGGCCGGCGCCGTCGCCATCGCCGGGCTGCCACCCCTGAACGGTTTCGTCAGCGAATGGTTGCTGTACCTCGGTCTCATGGGCGGGGATTTGGCCCACCCCGGAGCCATCAACGTCGCCGCACTCCTCGGCACCGGCCTGTTGGCCTTCGTCGGTGGATTGGCAGCGCTGTGCTTCGTGCGGCTTATCGGCGTGGTCCTGCTGGGCGAGCCGCGCAGCAATGCAGCCGCGCACGCTCACGAATCGACCTTCGGCATGCTCGCTCCTATGGTCGTGCTGGCCGCGCTCGTCGCCGCGATGGGCATCTTCCCGGGCGTTCTGCTGCGCCTGTTTGGCCCCGTCGCCAGCCAACTCTTCGGCGCCACCGTCGGCGAACGTATGGCGGTCGCGCAAAGCTCGGTCGTCGTTCTCGGTGCGCTCAACGCTGCACTTTGGGCCGGGTTGGCTGTCGCGGCGCTCGTTTGGCTGGGGCTGCGCCGTCGTGCGAATCCCCGGCTCGGAACGGTCGGGACGGTCGGGACGGTCGGGACATGGGACTGCGGCTACGCTGCGCCCAACGCACGTATGCAGTACTCAGCGCGCTCCTTCTCCGAGTTCGTTTCGTACCGCTTGTTCCCGCGCCCGTTCCGACCGCACACCAGGCACGAGATACCGGCGTCGCCCTTTCCCGGGCCGGGGAGCTTCACTAGCAAATGCAGCGATCCGCTGACCGACAACGTGTACGAGCCGTTCTTCCTTCGCTTCGCGGATAGCTTCAGTCGACTGCGCTGGATTCAGCAAGGCGCCCTGCACATCTACCTGCTGTATATTTTCGTCGTGGCGGTCGCGGCACTCGCGTGGATTTCCTGGAGCAACTGGCTGGCGCTATGAACGAGTGGCTGGTCATGACCGGCGCTTTTCTAGCCGCAGCGAGCGGCGTCCCGGGATTGTGGACGGACAGACGCGGAACACGCGGCGAACGCATCTTTGCCGCGCTCATGGTGGTGGCATCGCTGTGTGGGCTCACCGGCGCCGCGCTGGCGGTCGCGCGCGGCTCGCACGGGCTCGACTTGGCGTGGCCGGTACCGGGCGGACGCTTTGCGATTCGCCTCGACGGTATTGCCGCGCTTTTCGTGATTCAAATTTTCGCCATCGCCGGACTCGGCGCGATTTATGGGCTCGGCTACTGGAAACAGTCCGAGCACCCGCGCGACGGACGCAAGCTGCGCCTGTTCTATGGCCTGATGACGGCGGGCATGGCGCTGCTGGTGTGTGCGCGCAACACCATGCTGTTCATGGCCGGCTGGGAAATCATGGCAGCCGCGGCCTTCCTGACCGTAAGCACGCAGGACGAGCAAAAGTCGGTGCGCGACGTCGGCTACGTGTACATGGCCGCCACGCGCTTGGCAACGCTATGTCTTTTTGCGCTGTTCGCGGTTTTATTCGCATCGACCGGCACCTTCGATTTCGCCGCCGCACGTCCCATCACCGGTGGCGCGGCCACGGCCATTCTCCTTCTGAGCATCGTCGCGTTCGGTCTGAAAGCCGGCCTCATGCCGATGCACGTGTGGCTGCCCGGCGCCCACGCGAGCGCGCCCAGTCACGTCTCGGCGCTGATGTCGGGCGTGCTCATCAAGATGGGCATTTACGGTTTCGTGCGCACCTTCTCCTTCTTTCCGCATCCACCTCTTTGGTGGGGCCAGCTCGTCCTCTTGCTCGGCGTCGCTTCGGGCGTCCTTGGCGTCGCATTCGCCATCGGTCAGCACGATTTCAAGCGATTGCTCGCCTACCACAGCGTCGAGAACATCGGCATCATTTGCATGGGCCTCGGCGTCGCACTCATCGGACGAACCCTCGGCTCGGGCGCGCTGGTTGCCCTCGGCCTCGGCG
>CAZTTW010000580.1:0-3822 GCA_964616265.1 uncultured Myxococcales bacterium
GTGGGGCGATTGGCTTTTTCTTCAACTATTTCTAAGCTGCGCGAACGCCAACCTTAGCGACCCATATTCCCGCCCAGCGACGCCGAAACTATGCTGTGATTCTCACCGTCACGTCAAGTTTGGACGCGGCAGATCGGCACCGGCTACCATCAAGCGAGGCTGCATCCATGGACATTTCCCCATCTTTACTTCCTGCCTCCCGGACGCGGAGGCCGAAGCGATGCCTGCCGCTCTTGTCGATCTTGCTAGCGGCAATTCTTTTCACGACGAGCGCCGCAACACAGGCCGCCGACCAAGCGTCGCCCAATCGGAGCACCACGCTTCCGCTCGCACCGGCTGCGCCTCCTCCCACGAATCCAGCGCTTTCGGTCGGCACCATGCAAAAGGTCGAACAGCCTTCCCTCTTCGGACGCTGGTGGTTCTGGACCGCGGTTGGAGCGGTCGTTGCCGCGACGGTGGTGATCGTCGTCGTTTCCAGTCGCGGACAGGCGCCTCCATCCACCGATCTCGGCAATCAGGAGTTTCAGCCATGAAGGGCACGTTGCTCCTCGGTCTGGCAGCCTTGTGGTCCGTCTCGGGATGCCAGAACGATTCCTTTGCCGTGGTTTCGGTGCTCATGGCGTCGGGCACCCTCGATGGCGTCGCCCAATTCCGTGTCCACGTCGGCAATCAGGCCCAAACGGACGAGCTCTACTATCCTAAACAGCCGTCCGAATCGCTCCACCTCGACACCAGCCAACCCGTCACATTTTCCGTCGAGTTCAGCGTCTCACTCGACGGCGAAGCCACGTTCGAGGTCGAGCCGCTCGACCGATCCCAAACAGCACTCGGCTATGGGACAGCGGCCGTCGCCATCAACAAGGGTAAGGTCGCGAGTGTCCCCATCGTGGTGTATGCCGACGCCGTACGACCCGAGCGCGGACCCGACGGTGGCGCGGCAAACGACGCGGGCGCCAGCCAGCTCGTATGCAATCCCTACGTCCCGGCAGCAACCTGCGGAGCCGGGAAGACGTGCGGGCTTCTCTGCAGCACGGGGCAGCCTGCCGTCGGCATGTGCTACGTCGCCGGGACCGGCAAGGCGGGCGACATTTGCGCCAGCAACAACGATTGCGAGACGGGAAGCCAGTGTTTCACCTTCAGCGCTGTCGGATGTTCCGTGTCGACGTGCCTTCGCTTCTGCGACCACAACGATGCCGCCTGCGGCGAGCCGAACGCAGTCTGCAACGTCCCCATCCAGTGCGGCACGACGTCGCCCGACTTTGCCGCCTGCTCCCGCTCCTGCGATCCCACCGGCAGTGGCACCACAGGCTGTGCCCCGGGCCTTTCTTGCTTCGTGTACGCTGGCCAAAACACGGACTGCGCGTGTGCAGGACTTGGCGACGTGGGAGCCTCGTGTACGCAAAACTCCGGTTGCCGGACCGGCCTTTCGTGCGTGGTGCCGACGGGAAGTGACACGGGCCCAGGCGCCTGCCGCCCCGTCTGTTCGCTCGCTTTGCTCGCGTGTCCTTCGGGCACCACGTGCCACGCGTTTGGCGGCTCGACCCGTTCGCTCTACGGCTACTGCCAGTAGCGCGACTATCACTTATCCTGTGCCGCGTAGAACGCTTCCGTTGGACTCGCGGGCGAGCCCCACACGCGCTTCTTCCACACGTTCTCGAAGCCGACCTGCAACGAAAGAATGTTGCGCATCTGGCGGAGAGCGATGGGCCGCTTACTCTCAAGCTCGGTGCGCTCGCGGGGATCCTCGATTTCATCGTAAAGCTCCATGTGTCCCACGCCCGAGTGAATGAACCGGTAGCGCCCCGACTTCAGCCCGCGCGCCATGGTTCCGTTTTGGGTCAAACTGGACGCAGGTGTGTGCGCAATCTCGTCGAGGGCCGTCGGCAACACCGACTGCCCCTGCATCGAGTCCGGCACCGGAATTCCCGCCAGCTCGAGCACGGTCGGCGCCAAATCCATGGCTTCCACGTCCGTTTCGACCACGCGGCCGACCGGCAAGAGCCCCGGCGCGTGAATCATGAACGGCACGTGCACGAGCTCTTGGTGCGGCCCTTGCGCGTGGCCGACATCGCCATGGTCCCAAAACTCGTCTCCGTGGTCGGAAATCACCACGACCACCGACGAGTCGTAGAGGCCGGCGGCTTTGAGGTCGGCTAGGAAGACACCGAAGGCCGTGTCGCTTTGGGTGATTTCGGCGTTGTGCAAAGCTTCTAGGTAGGCCTTGTCGGTATCGTTCACCTTGAGGGTGCCCTTCTTGATCTTTCCCAGCTGGATGCCGGTGAGCACCGGCTTGATGGGTCCGGTGTACGGCTTGTCCCAATACTGCTTCAGGAACTCCTTCTTCGGATTGTAGATGACGTGCGGCTCGATGACCGCCAAGTACACGAACTGCGGCTTCGCCTTGCCGGGCAGAATCCATTTCTTCGCCGTGCCCCACAGGTTGTCGGCGCCGTTGGGCAGATTTTCACGGACGAAGTTGCGATTTTCGTCGAAGCCGCGGCCGAAGCCCCACTTCGACGATACGTAACCGTTGGAGGAAAAGAGCCCGGTCTTGAATCCGGCCTTCTTGAAGATCTCGGGCGCGATCGGCAGCTGGGGATTGATCTTCGAGGCTTGCTCGGTGGCCTTGTGCACGTTCGGGTAGACGCCGGTGAGCATGCTGGCCTGCGACGGCAGCGACCACGTGCCCTGCACCTGCGCCCAACCGAAACGCGTGGCATCCGCCGCAAACGCATCGTAGTTCGGGGTCAGGACGTTGGTCTTGGGGTTGTAGACGTGAACCTTGTCCGCCCGAAGCGTGTCGCACATCCAAATGTAAATGTGCTCGAAGGTCTTCTTCGCGGCCGGCGCCGACGGCGAGCCCGGCACCATCAGGCGAGGCTCGGCCCACGCAATTCCGCCACCGCGAGAAACCAGGTCGATACGAACCGCCTGGCCGGCGAACGCTGTCAGATCCCAGACGGCATCCACGAACTTTGCGGAAGCAGGTCCTTCAAAAAGCACGGTCGGCGCGGCACCGTCGCGAACGATACGAACCTGCGCCGTCACGCTCGGCTGGGTCGAGCCGTAGGCAAGCGCAAGGCTGCCCTTGGCGGGCACTTGAACGTAGTACGAAAGGCGCGATGCTTCGGGCAGCGTCAGAGCGGTCTTGGTGACGCCGCCGAGCACGATGCTGCTCGGATTCGGGAAGACACGCGTGCCGCTTGCCGCCGACGTCCGGGGCTGACCGATTTCGATGGTGTCGATCGCGGCCGCAGCTTTCTTGCCGCCAGCAATAGCACCGGCATTGCGGAACGTGAGGCGGATACGGTTTTCGCCGAGGGTGAGAGCAGACGCTGGCAGCTTGAAATCATAGGAAGCGCGTTCCTTGCCGACGTCGATGGTAGCGACCGGCTTTTCGTTGGCGAAGACCGACAGCTTCTGATTCGGCGCTACCGAGCGCATGGTGATGCTCATCGACAGGTCGCCGAGGGCCTTACCGGCCGCACCGTCGCCGTCGGTATCGATGGGAAAGCTGAAAGCCGCCGAAAGACCCGAAACGTAAGCTACCCGGACGTTTCCGTCTTTCTGGCCAAGGATCCACGAGCCCTTCCAGCCGCCGTCTACGAACTTATAGAAATCGACGCTGCCGGCCGTCATGACCATGCGTCCGCTAAGGTGCAGGATGGCATGCACGCGGTCGCTTAGAAGGTCGCTCTGCACGCGCAGGCTCGTGTGGCTGGGCTTGCCTTGGGCCGATGGCGCGGCTTCCGCCTCCGCGATGACGCTTCCAGTGCTCTTCGGCGGAGGACTGCTCGACGGCTTTCCACACGCCGCCGTGCC
>CAZTTW010000581.1:0-3818 GCA_964616265.1 uncultured Myxococcales bacterium
GTCGATGCCGACTTCTTCGCCGAGCTTTCCGAAGGCTAGACCGGGGCCGCCGAGGGCATCGGCGGCCGTTCCCGACATGCCTGGGGCGACGTCGGACGAAGACCGCGTAGCCGAGTGGTCCTGGCTCGGTCGCGTCGCCTATGGCACCGCTTTGCGGTTGCAAGAACAGGCACGCGACGAGGTCGCCGACGGCGCTCGCGACATGTTGCTGATGCTCGAGCACGATCCGGTCATCACGCTCGGGCGCGGCGCTAATGCCGAGCATGTGTTGGCCTCCCCGGAGGCGCTTTCCGCGGCGGGGATTTCCGTAGTGCGAACGTCCCGAGGCGGCGATGTTACGTTTCACGGTCCAGGGCAGTTGACGGGCTATCCGATCTTTCGCTTGCGGCGCGGGGTGCGCGCCCATGTTCGAGCCATGGCCGACGGTATTGCGGCCGTGCTTGGCGACCTCGGCATTGTTGCCGAGTGGCGCGAATCGACGCCGGGCTTGTGGGTAGGACAAAACAAGATTTGCGCTTTCGGGGTGCACGTTCGAAGGCGCGTGGCGATGCACGGATTCGCGCTCAACGTGAACAACGACCTCGACGGCTTTCGGACGATCGTTCCCTGTGGTCTTCGTCAGTTCGGCGTGACATCAACCGCACGGCTCGGCTTGCACCTCGACCTGGAAAAGACCGCGGAGCAGATCGCGCACGCTTTCGAACATTCCTTCCACCTCAAGCTCGAGCGCATTTCTGCAAACTCTTCGCGATTGCAAATCGCAATTGGGAATCAGTAAGATAGAATCATTATCGTGAAGGTACGGAGCAGGCCGCGCGTCGTAGTCATCTACAATCGCGACTTTGAGGGAGCCGAAGCGGACCCCGAGAACAAGGCGCGCGAAGACGTCAAAGACGTCGCGCACGATATCCTTCGCATTCTCAAAGGAGCCGGCTACGAAACAGACGAGGTCGGCGTTACCAACGATATTCCCATGGCTGTCGCGGCGCTCTCGGCCATGAAGCCCAATGCGGTCTTCAATTTGTGTGAATCGATCCACGGCGACAATCGCTTCGAGTCGCTCATGCCCCTCTTGCTCGACCTCGCCAACATTCCCTACACCGGCTCGTGCTCGTTCGGATTGTCCCTGGCCCTGCGCAAGGAGAAGGTGAAGCAAATCCTGCGGGGCTGCGGCGTGCCCGTTGCCCGTGGCGGGCTGGTGAACTCGGTCGAAGAATCCCGCCCCCTCGAATTGGCGTTTCCGGTCATCGTAAAGCCGGCGCGCGAAGACGCGTCGATCGGGATCTGCAGCGAATCCGTGACCAAAGACCGAGACGCCATGGAAAAGCGCGTGGCGCACGTCCTTTCGACCTATCGGCAGCCTGCCTTGGTCGAGGAATACATCGATGGCCGTGAGATCTACGTTTCGATTCTCGAGCGCCCGAATGGCGAGCCGCAGGTTTTTCCGTTTTTCGAGATCGACTTCTCGGACATGCCAAGCGATCGGCCCAATATCGTGTCGTTCGAAGGCAAATGGGTCGAGTCCTCGGTCGAGTACAAGGGCACACGCCCGGTTCGTTGCGAGAAGCTGTCGTCCGAGCTGCGCGCCACTATCGCGCAGACGGCGATCGATGCCTTCCGCGCCGTCGGGCTGCGGGACTACGGACGGATGGACATCCGTCTTTCGAAGGACGGCGTTCCGTACATCATTGACGTCAATCCCAACTGCGACTTGTCGGATCTGGCGGGTGGCTATTCCCGAGCTGCCAAGGCAGCCGGCCTTTCCTACAAGGAGCTGATTCTTCGCATCGTGGACCTCGCTCTCAATCGGCAGCCAGCCGGGGTCGTGCAGGCCGACCGCCCGAGCGTCGACGCTGGCTCGGCCTAGGAGGCTAAGGGCGGCCGTTGCTTGAGGGTCGACACGCTGCTGGCACCGTCGGGGCGGCTGTCCATCGCAGCGTGTTGACAAGCGCACCCCTGATTCTTGCCGCCGTCTTTCTATCCGGCTGCAAAGGCTGCGGAGACAGGACCTCCGCGCTCCGCAATGCTCCCGGCTTGGCGAGCATTGCCGTGAAACCCATCGCGCCTATCGCCGCCTTCGGGCAAACCGTCAGTGTCGACGTCCAAGCCGTGCAAGCGCGGCTTCGCGCGCTTCTCGATGGCGCCCGCCTCTTTACCTCGGCGGAGACCAAGCGGCCGAGCGCACAAGTGACCCTGCAGGCAGAGCTCATCGATGCCACCTCGTCCAGCGAGCCCGCCATCGGCGTAAAGGTGCGCTTTCGCGTGACCATTCGGCCGGCGGATTCAGAGGCCGCCCATTTCGCCGAAGACGTCGAAGGGATGGGTGAAGTGCCACTGCCGAACGCAGACGCTGAGAAAGCGCGGGTGGCCTTCCAGCGATTGCTCGAACGCACGAGTGAAGACGTCGTAAAGTCGTACGTTGCGCGCCAGCAACTGTGGCAGGCGACTCAAGCGGAGATCGCGTCGGCACTCGATTCGCCGGACAGCGATTTGCGCATCGAGGCTTTGCGAATTGTGGCGGCTCGCAAAGTGGCGGGGCAAAACGACAAGTTGTTGCGCTTGTTGGCGGACGAAGACGAGAACGTTCGGGACGCGGCCTTGGGCGCCGTCGTGACACTTCGCGAGCGTCGCGCCGTCAAGATCCTCACCGAATCGCGTTCGATGCGCGATACGCGCGAAATGCAAAAGATTCTTAGCGCGCTTGCTGTCCTCGGTGGATCCGAAGCGCGGGACTACTTGAGCTTCGTCGCCCAAAACCACGACGACGACGAAGTCCGCGCCATGGCGAAACAGGCCTTGGAGGCGATCGATCGATCTCGCAACGACGGTCGGCCAACAAAATAGGCGGTTTGCAAATAACACAATAAAATCATAGAATCGACCTCGTTGGAGTCGGTCAATCAAGTTGTCAATCGGGACTCGAAGTCGGTTCTCGAAGGAACCTTGGCGGGACGTTATCGGTTGCTTCGTCGGCTCTCCGCTGGCTCCTCCGGTGAGGTGTATCTGGTCGAGGAGTTGGTTACTGGCAACCAGCGAGCGTTCAAGCTGCTCGCCGCTGATGTCGCACCGACCGGACTGCGCAGCGAGCTCGCCCGCCTAAGCGAGTTGGATCATCCGAACATCGTTCGCGTGGTCGACGCTGGCGTTGTCCATGGCGGCAGCCTTGCCGGCCGAGCTTTTCTGGTGACCGATTTCGTTTCCGGCCCGAGCCTGGCAACGTCGCTGGCAACGCTTCCCGCAGACCGTCGCTTGTCGACCTTCGCGAGCGCCGCCGAGGCGTTGGTCGACGCCTTGGCGTACCTCCACAGCAAGGGTGTCCTCCACGGTGACATCAGCCCAGCCAACGTTCGCTGCGACGACCGCGGCCGGCCAATCCTCATCGACTTCGGACTTGCCGGTCGGCTCGATGCGGGCGCAGCCGCGGTCAGCGGAACGTTGGGTTTCATTCCGCCGGAGGCATTGATTGGCGAAATCGGACCCAGCAAGGATCTGTTTGCGCTCGGTGCCACGCTCTACGACGCCTGGACGGGCTCGCCGCCGTTCGGGCTCGGCATGGAATCCATTCGCACCATGTGGCAGGGCCCGCCGGCGGCGCCTTCCACACTGTGCCCAGGTCTTACGGCTGCGTGGGACGAGCTGCTCTTACGGCTCCTGGCAGCGACGCCCGAAGAACGTCCCGCCAGCGCCCGCGATGTTCTGCAGGCATTTCGTGCCCAATTGCCAGGTCGTCCGGCAGCGGTCGAGGCGTCGCTGGCGACGCCGTACCCGGCGGGTGATCCTCTCGCGGGTCTGGTCGTGGGCCGCGATGACGACCAGGC
>CAZTTW010000582.1:0-3812 GCA_964616265.1 uncultured Myxococcales bacterium
AATTGGCGCGTGAGTATTCCCAAGACGCGGGAACGCGGGCAGAGGGCGGCGACCTTGGCTTCATTGGTCGCGACATCTTGCCCAAGCCTCTCGAAGAGTTGGTTTTCTCGATGAAGGTGGGCGACGTGAAAGGTCCGGTGCGGGCAGACCGCGGCTTCCACATCATCAAGCTGGTCGACAAGCGCGCCAAGGATGCCAAGCCGTTTGCCGATGTGCAGGACGAAATACGAGTTCGCTTGCGCCAGCGCGAGATGGAGCGACAGACCAAGATCTATCTCGGCGAGCTGCGGAAGAAGGTCCTGGTCGACGTCAGGCTCTGATACCTCTTAGCCGGGCGGCCAGCTTAACTCGCGGCCGGCGAGCACGTGCAGGTGGAGGTGATGAACGGTCTGGCCGGCTTCCGGTCCAGTGTTGACCACGACACGGAAACCTCGCTCGGCGAGACCAGCGGCGCGAGCGCGCTCAGCCGCCACCAGCATCAGCTTGCCCAGCAAGACGGCGTCGGTGGATTTTGCGTCGGCGAGGCTGGCGATGTGTCCGATAGGAATCACGAGCTCGTGGAGTGGCGCCTTCGGCCCGATGTCCTTGAACGCTACGATCTCGTCGTCGCGGTAGGTGATGGTCGCGGGGATTTGTCCCGCGCAGATCTTGCAAAAGAGGCAATCGCTCATGGTCTGCTCCTTGGTGCTTAGCATAGCGCAAGCAGGCGCCTGCGCGTTTCATCGGTTTGCGCCGCTTCGTGCAGGCCCTGGCGCAGAAACGCTGTGATCGCCTCGATCTTGGCGATCGCTTGATCCAGGTTCGCATCGCTGCCGGGCTTGTAGGCGCCGAGCAGGATGAAATCGCGCTTCTGCTCGTAGGTAGCGAGCCACTCGCGCACACGAGCAGCCGCGCGCCGGTGCTCGCTCTCGGTCACGAAATCCATCACGCGAGAAAGCGACGCCAGCACATCGATGGCCGGCCAGTGGCTACGCTCGGCAAGGGCCCGCGAAAGCACGATGTGCCCGTCGAGAATGCTGCGCGCCTCGTCGGCAATCGGTTCGTCCATATCGCCGCCCGCGACGAGCACGGTGTAAAGCGCGGTCAGAGAACCGTGTTCGGAATTGCCGCTTCGTTCGAGCAGACGCGGCAGCAGCGCAAAAACACTTGGCGGATAGCCGTGGCGGGCGGGCGGCTCACCTGCGGCAAGGCCCACCTCGCGCTGAGCACGGGCAAAGCGAGTGAGCGAGTCCATCATGAGGAGCACGCGCTTGCCGCGTTCGCGAAACCATTCGGCGATGGCCGTGGCGACGAACGCGGACTTGAGGCGAACCAGGCTCGGCGCATCGCTGGTCGCGCAGACCACAATCGACCGCTGGCGACCGGCCGATCCCAGAGCATCGTCGAGAAATTCGGCAACTTCGCGACCGCGTTCGCCGACCAAACCGATGACGTTCACGTCGGCGTCGGTGTGGCGTGCGATTTGACCGAGCAACATGGACTTGCCGACGCCAGCGCCCGCAAAGATGCCCATGCGCTGGCCTTCACCGACGGTGACCAGTCCGTCGATGGCACGCACGCCCAGTGAGAGCGGACGACGAATGCGCTGCCGAAGCAAGGGATCCGGAGCCGCCCGATCGATCGACCATTCTTCGGTCGCGCCTGCAAGAGGCCCCGCCCCGTCCATCGGCTGGCCGAGGCCATCGAGCACGCGCCCCAAGAGACCCTCCCCAACACGAATCACGAAAGGCCGGCCCGTCGGGCTAACGACGGCATCCGGTCCGATGCCGACGATGGGCCCGAGCGGCATCAGGACGACTTCATCGCCGCGAAAGCCAACGACCTCGGCCTGCACACGCGAAGCAGCCTGCCCAGATAGCGTATCCACGTCGATGGTCACCATCTCGCCAACCCGCACGCCGGGAACGGCAGCGCGAACCACGAGACCCGTGACTTCGGTAACTCTACCTACGATACGCAGTGGATTGGCCTTGTCGAGCGCGCTGAGCGCCTCGGAAAGCTCGACCAAAACAGGACCGTCGCTGTCCGCCATCGCAGGACCTCAGGAACGCTTGCGGACCGTCCGCAGCGCGCGCTCGAGGGCATCGAGCTGGGTGGCCAGCCTGCCATCGACACGGCCCACCGGCGTATCGACGACGCAGCCCGAACGTCCCACCGTCGGATCGCTTGCAAGTTGAACATCCAAGGCGGAAATGTCCTGCGGCCAGCGGGAGCGGCCGGCTTCGACCGCCGCGCGGTCATCCGGATGCACACGCAGGACAATCGGCCCGGAATGGGCCCGGCAGATCGCGAGCGCTTGGCTGGCAATATCACGCATGACCGAAGCGTCGAGCTCGACGGCGCGTCCGACGATCTTCTCGGCCATCTTGCGCGCGAGCACCATTGCGGCGTCCGTGGCTGCCATGCGCTCTGCCTCGGCTGCAAGGCGCGCGGCCACCAGAATCTCGGTCACCTGGGCCGCCACCGCTTCGCTGTTTGGCCCAGGCGCCGCCGCTTTCGACGAAGCAGGCGCGGCGAGCGCGTCTGCCTTGACGATGCGACCCATGACGACCTCTAGCGCTCGGCTTCCTTGCTGCCAACCACGGTCAGATTCATGCCGATCTGAACGGAAACCGGCTTGCCATCCACGATGACGGTGGTCTTGCCGTTGTAATACCAACCGAACGAACCGGTCGAGAATTCGCGTTTGTCGGCGATCAATTCAGATCCGCCGATGGTGACTTTCACCGGCTCGGCTTTTTCGAGAAATTGCGTCTTCGAGAGCGGACAAGGTGATTTGGCCATGGCGCGACGCTATCACGAGAGGCGAGGACACCCAAGCACGCCGTCAATCGCAGGACTCACCGAGGAGCATGCGGCCGAGCTCGACGGGCAGACGACCAGCGACCTTCGCGAGCGCGCTTGCATGCTGGGTCTGAAGCTCCGCTCGCAAGGCGAGAACACCCACCTGGCGAAGGCGTTCGATCGGCGTCCGCGGCACCTCGCCGCGTATCGCCACGACCAATGTCACAGCGGCATCGTGCACAAGTTTCGGCGGCGGCTCCCGCACTGCTGCGAGGATCTGTTGCGCCCAGGGCTCGCCGACCGACGCCATCGCCCGTGCACGGACGGTGGGCGCAGAGCCGGACAGGGACTGCCCGACGGTGCGCGCGCCCATGCGAGTCACCTCGGCGAGCAACTCGTCGAAGCTAAGCTGACAGAGCGAGGATGCAAGACCGTCACCGTCGCTTCCGCAAAGCGGGACAAGCTCGGCGAAGGCAAGGCGTACAATCTCGCGCTGGACTGGCAGCGGTGCCGTTCCTGCCGATGCGGAGCCGCGCATACCGAGGATGGGCTGCAATAGTTCGGGCAGAGCGCTACGTACGATGGTCACGATGTGCTCGGGCTCATTCGCTAGGGCGTGGGCGATCCAGCTCGGATGCAGATCCTCGATCCCGCGTGGCAAGACCTCGGCCAAGGAGCCTTGCACGCCGACCCCGAACCGCCCAGCTTCGTCCGAATTCTCCAGTTGCTGCCAGAGCTTGGCGCAAACCGACCGACGCTCGGGCAGAAGGTACGCGAGTCCCGCCTCGCCCACCGCCAGTGCGCGCAACGCACAGACGATGCCGTAGGCCTCTTCATCGACAGGTCCGATTTCCACGGGTTCGCCTGCAGCGTGGCCGCCCATCTGCGCAGCGTAGCGCAAGATGAACTAAGGCGCCTAGCGCGACTTCGTGCTATGTCTCCCGGCCCGTTATGAGCAGTTCCACTGATTCGAGTAATCCCATGTCCGAGTCCCCACAACCTCGCCGCAATGAGGTGCGCAATATCGC
>CAZTTW010000583.1:0-3811 GCA_964616265.1 uncultured Myxococcales bacterium
CCGACCGAAATCTTGGTCTCGGAACCCTGGCAGCACTTATGACGGGCGGAACTAGTCGACTATTCGGTCTGACCCTCGGGTCTGCGGCTGGCTGCGCGGCCCGCGTACGTTCACGCGCGGTCGTGGTATGAATTGGCTCGATGCCCGAGGCCGGCAATACCACGATTACGGAGCGTAGCCCTTCTCGGCAGGGGGCCGCTGTGCGTGAGCTTTCGTTGGTGTGGCTCTTTCCGCACAATGGCTTGCCGCCGTCGCCACTTTATTGGGAAGGCAAGGGCGAACGGATCATCGGGCGCGACTCATCGTGCGCGATTCGGCTCGACGGTAGCGAAGTGTCGCGCCGGCACGCAGCGATTCGGCGCGAGAAGGATGTCGCGCCGCCGCTGTTCGTGGATCTCGAGAGCCGCAATGGTATTCGCGTGAACGGCGAGACGGTGGTCTCGGCCCAGCTCGATGTCGGCGACGTGGTTCGCATCGGCGGCTGGATTGGGGTGGTGGTGGCGGCCGCGGCGCCGTTTGGCGAAATCGCACCCGGACTTTTCGGCGGGAAAGTCTTGCAGGACGCGCTCGCGCCGCTTCGTCAGGCGGCACCCAGCCCGCTTACCATCGTGCTCGAAGGCGAGACGGGAACCGGCAAGGAAGTCGTCACGCGCGCCGTGCACGCATGGAGCGGCCGACCCGGACCGCTCGTGGCGGTGAACTGTGCGGCGCTTCCGGAAGGCCTGGCCGAGGGCGAGCTTTTCGGCTATCGGCGGGGCGCTTTCACCGGTGCCGACCGCGCGAGCCCGGGTTTCTTTCGCAGCGCCGAGGGTGGAACGCTGCTTCTCGACGAGGTCTCCGATTTACCGCTTCCGCTGCAAGCCAAGCTCTTGCGCGTCTTGCAGGAAGGCGAAGTGCAACCGCTCGGCGAAACGCGGCCGGTTGCGGTCGACGTGCGTATCGTCGTCGCCAGTCAGCAGCCGCTCATGGACGCGGTTCGTGAGGGGCGCTTTCGCGGCGACCTGCTCGCACGCCTCGACGGACTGACGGTGCGCTTGCCGCCGCTGCGCCAGCGCAAAGAAGACGTGCCGCTGCTTTTCTCCCAGCTTCTGCGCGAGCACACGGGCGGTCGCGCGCCCGCCGTGGAAGGCGACGTGGTCGAGCGGCTGTGCGTTCACGATTGGCCGTTCAACGTGCGCGAGCTGGTGCAACTGGCGCGGCAGCTCTTGGTGCTGCACGCGAACGAAACGCTCTTGCGCGCGGCAGATCTCCCAGCACGCATCGGCGTGCCGGGAGCGACCGTGCACGTGGCAGCTGCGCCCAAGGCCGAGGCGCGCGCAGAAGGCAGCCACGCGTCCGGCGATCGCGTCGAGTTGCCGGCGCTGCTCGCGGCTTTGCGCGCTTCCGGTGGAAACGTCGCTCGCGCGGCAGCCATGCTGGGCATCACCCGCCAACGCGCGTACCGGGCGATGGAGAGCCATGCCGTGGATCTCGACGCCATCCGCGGCCAGGAGGTCTCGCACAAGTGACGGTGCCGCAGGTCGCGGTCGGCACCATCATCGGCGGCAAGTACCGCCTGGTGCGCTACTTGGCGGCAGGCGGGATGGGCACCGTGTACGAGGCCCAGCACACAGTCGTGAAGCGACGGGTGGCGCTGAAGCTGCTGCATCCCGAGTTGGCGACCAAACGCGACAGCCTGGCACGTTTCGAGCGGGAAGCGCAGGCGGCGGGCTCGGTAGAGAGCGAGAACGTCGCGGCGGCGCTCGATTTCGGCATCGCCGAGAACGGATCGCCGTATTTGGTGCTGGAGTACTTGGCGGGCGAGAGCTTGCGTGCGCTGGTCGAACGCTGTGGCCGTTTGCCCGTGGCTCGTGCCACCGACATCGCGGTGCAAGCTTGCCGGGGCGTCGGTGCTGCCCACAAGGCCGGCATCGTCCATCGCGACCTCAATCCGCAGAACATTTTCGTCTGTCGCCGCGACGACGGGACCGATCTTGTCAAAGTGCTAGACTTCGGCATCGCCAAGTTGGAATCGTCGCGCAGCACCGAAACGCACACCGGAACCATTTTGGGAACGCCGGCCTATCTGGCGCCCGAGCAGGCGCGGGGCGAGAAGAATGTCGATCAGCGCGCCGACGTCTACGGTCTCGGCGCTGTTCTTTACGAAATGCTGGCCGGGGAGAAGCCCCACCCAGGCGAATCGCACAACGCGACCTTGCACCATATCTGCACGCAGCCGGCGTTGCCCCTCGACAGCGAGAAGTTGGGACTTCCGCCCGAGCTGGTGGATGTGGTCATGGCGGCTCTCCGCTCGGATCCGAACGGACGACCCGGCTCGACGGACGAGCTCGGGCACAAGCTCGTGGCGTGGGCCAAACGCGAAGTCTGGCCAGCGCCGCCCGCCGAACTGGGCGGCGCGCAAGCGAACACCGCTGCTCGGGCGGACAGCACCCGCGGTCCTGCGACGAAACCGCGGCGCCGTCGGTGGCTCGCGCTGGGGCTCGCTGGCTTGCTAGCCGGAGCCGCGGCTGCTGGAATTTCTTTTCGCGCCGGCAAGCGACCGGTTCCGAACCTGCGCCGGACTTTTCCCCATGGGGCCCGTCTGTTCGTACCGCCACCCAACCCCGGTGCCGTCGAGCAGATCGCCGCTCTCGCGAAATCGAATGCGGCCCGGGAGGCAGCCGCCATCACGGCCATGGCAGCCGTACCGCAAGCCATCTGGTTTTCCAAAGGAACGCCGGAGGACGTGCAGGGTGCTGTCAGCAACGTTTTGGTGCGAGCGGCACAGGACCAAATGTTGCGTGTGCTCGTCGTCAACAATCGTCCGTACCGTGACTGCACCGGGTTCAGTGCCGGCGGAGCGAAAGACACGGCGGCCTACGAAGAATGGATCGATGCTTTCGCTCGCGGCATCGGCAACGAGCGCGCCATCGTGATTCTCGAGGCGGACTCGATGGGCATGATCCCCTTCATCAGTAATCTCGAGGGCGTCCCGGATCCTTGCCGGCCTACCATCACCGATGCCAGTGGCAAGCCCGTGCCCGCGCCGGACGCAAATCCCGAAGAGGCCCTCGGACAAATTCGTTACGCCGCGGCCAGCCTTGCGCGCCAGGCCCCGAATGCTCTCGTCTACCTTGACGGCACTCATCCCGGATGGTTGACGGTCAGCGATGCGGCCTACCGACTCTATCGCGGTGGCGTCCTGCAGACGCAAGGCTTTACCGTGAATGTCTCCAATTTCCAGAGCACGGCCAAATCGATCCGCTACGGTACGTGGATCGCCAAGTGTCTGGCGTACGCGACGACCATCGCAGAAGATCGCGCCAGCCCGGCAGCCTTTCGCCGCTGCGCGAATCAGCCGAGTGCGTATCAGCCCGCGGACGTTCGTACCGTTGATGCCGAGTGGGACGCCGTCGAGGTCTGGTACGACAAGAATGTGCCAGGTCCTGGGTCGGACGGTTTGGTGCATTTCGTGATCGACACGAGTCGCAACGGGCGCGGCCCGCTGGAGGTCGCGCGTTACGCCGAGCCGCCGTACAACCAACCCGAGGGTGTGATTCGCGGCTTGTCCACCGGCGCCTGGTGCACTCCGCCCGGCACTGGGCTTGGCCTGCGTCCGACGACGGAAACCGGCGTGCCCCTGCTCGACGCCTATCTGTGGATCAAGACGGTCGGCGAATCGGACGGATCGTGCGACATCAGCGGAGGAACGCGGGCCTGGGATTACGACCGCTACAATCCGTGGGGCATTGCCGGGGAAAGCCAGAAGCATTTCGATCCGCTGTGGGGCATGATCGATCCGGCGGCCGGAACCTGGTTCCCCGCCCATGCG
>CAZTTW010000584.1:0-3809 GCA_964616265.1 uncultured Myxococcales bacterium
TGCCGACGGAGCGTGGGCCACCACCACGCGCGTTTTTCGCCAGACTTCGGCCAAGGATTTCGAGGAAGGCGAGGCGACCTCGACCATGGTGGCGCCTCCGGGCGAGGTCCTTCCGGGCATGAAGAGCACGCGCCTAGCCATCGATGCCGCCTTTGCGTGGTGCTCGGCGCTTTCGCCTGACCACGGTACGGCGTACTTCGGCACGGGCGATCGGGGACGAATCTTTGCGGTTGGTGCGACGGCAAATGCGGCATCTCTGCTCGCGCAGATCGACGCGCCGTGGGTCACCGCGCTGGCGGTGCGCCCGGACGGGACGCTGCTTGCCGGCTCGACGCCCGGTGGGCGCGTCTTCGTCGTCGATCGCAGGAGCGGGAAGAGCAGCGTGTGGGCCAAGCTCGCTGCCGAGCACGTGTGGGCCATCGAGATCGACGCTGCCCACGCGACGACCTATGCGGCGACCGGCGACGGCGGAAAAATTTTCGCGATCGATGCCAAGGGCAATGCGCGGCTTTTGTGGGACGCGGGCGACAAGCACGTGATGGCCTTGGCCAAGGACGGGGATGCGCTGCTTGCGGGCACTGCGGACAAAGCCCTCGTTTATCGCGTGCATCGCGACGGTCATGCCGAGGCGCTGCACGACTTCGATGCCGATGAAGTGCGCGCCATCGTGCGCATCAAGGGGGCCACGTTTCTTGCCGTGAACGACTTCGAAAACCCGCCCGATGCGTCGCATGCGAAAGACGCGAGTGACGCGAAGGACGCGCCGTCGGGACCGCAAGTCGCCAAAGGCACGCGTATCGTCGCCGGGCCGGCGCCCGCCTCGGGATCCATCGCTCGCGCGGACGCGCTCAAGGCAAAGGGGGCGATCTATCGGCTCGACGACGACGGTCGCATCGAGCAGCTCTTCGCCTTGGCCGATGGCTACTTTACGGGCTTGCTTCTCGACGGAGCCGGGAACCTGCTCGCCTCGGCGGGCAGCCAGGGAAAGATCTTTCGCATCGCCCCCGACCGCACGGTGGCCCTCGCGGCTGAGATTTCTCAACGGCAAGCGCTGACCATGGTTCCTGCGGGCGCTGGCCTCTTCGTCGGCAGCGGCGATGTCGGCGCGGTCTACCGGGTGCGTCCGGCAACCGGCGACGCCGTCTATCTCAGCAAGGTGTTCGACGCTGAAACACCGGCCCGTTGGGGACGGCTGTGGTGGACGGGGTCGCAGGATTTGGCGTGGGAGACCCGCTCGGGCAACACCGGCAAACCCGACGCTGGTTGGTCCTCATTCGCTTCGCTGGCGGAGGTCAGCCACCCAAGCGGCGAACACAGCGGCGCGGTCAAGAGCCCGAGCAGTCGCTATGTGCAGTACCGCGTGACCTTTCCCGAGAGTACCAGCGTGCTCAAGGACGTTTCCCTCTACTACCTTCCGCACAACCAGCGAGCTCGCATCACCGAAGTCTTTCTTGCGGACGCAGCACAGGCGGCGACGGGCGGCGCCTCAGGCTCGACCGCCCAAGCCCCAAGCACGCGCGTCCATTCGTCGCTGCTGAAGCTGCGCTAGAAAACCGAAAACCCCGACAACGACGATCTCATTTTCAAGTTGTGGTTCAAACAGCAGTCCGATTCGGTCTGGCGGCCGCTTGGCGGTCCCGATCCGCTGACCAAATCCGAGTACGACTGGAACACCGACTCCGTTCCCGACGGTCGCTACGTGGTTCGCGTGTGGGCTTCCGACGAAAAAGTCACGCCGGCGTCCCAGGCGCTGAATGCCACGTTCGAGTCGCAGGCATTGCTCGTCGATAACACGCGGCCGGAGGTCGTCGGGCTCTCCGCTCAGGGAACGACCATCCTGGGCCGCGCCCGCGACGCCGCGTCGGTCGTTTCCACCATCGAGTTCGCGGTCGACGGCGGCGACTGGCGGCCGGCTCAGCCGGACGACGGCGTGCTCGACGAGCGCGAAGAAGGTTTCCGTGCGGCGCTGCCCGAGTCGCTTGCGCCGGGGCTGCACATCGTGAACGTGCGCGCGTGGGATTCGGCCGACAACGTCGGCTCGGCGCGCATCGAAGTGCGCGTACAAAAATAGGGCGCCCGATTGCGGACGCCCTGGGTTTGTACGTTCGGGTTATTTGGCCGCTTTTGCGGACTTCGCCTTCGTGGTCTTCTTCGTCTTGCGCTCGGTCGCTTTGGCGAGATCGATCAGGCGCGCGTCCGAGTAGGCCGCAAGACGCTCGATGAACGGCTTGTCCTTGCTACGCCCGAGGGCTTTCCCGATCTGGTCCACAAGCGAGTCGTGCGAGCCGTACTTGTCCTTGACCGTGACCGCGACCTGGTGAAGGTGCAGCAGCTTGGTGTTGGCTGCGCTCGAAAGCCGCTTGCGCAAGTCGTCCTTGGACTCGTCGCCGCGGTCGAGAAGCCCTACCAGCTTGTCCACAAGCTTGTCTTTGGCGCCGAAGGTTTCGTTCACAATTGCGAGGGGGGATTTCTGCGACATGGTGGGGTTCTCCGTCGTTGCGCGAGGGCGCTTCTCTTACCTCAAAACACGTAGCACCGCCAGAGTCTCATGGGCGGCAGTAACAAAAGAATCGATATTTGAGTCTATGTGCGCTAGCGAAATGAAGCCAGCTTCCAGTTGGGCGGGCGGCAAGTAAAAGCCGCGTTCCAGCATTCCGTGGAAGAAGTCCGCGTAAACTTTGGTGTCTGCGCGCTTGGCCGACGTGAAGTCGACGACTGGCCCGGCGCAGAAAAAGAGCGTGAAGGCTGACCCAACGCGCTGAAGACAAGCCGTGATCCCCGTCTTACCGATTGCGGCATTAAGGCCAGCTTCGAGGCGGGCGCCCATCTTTTCGAGCTGGACATAGCTTTCGCGACCGAGCCTCTGCAACATCGCGAGCCCGGCAGCCATGGCCAGCGGATTGCCGGACAAGGTTCCCGCCTGGTACACCGGTCCTTCGGGCGCGACGACCTTCATGAGATCCGCGCGACCGCCGTACGCGCCCAGCGGCAGGCCGCCGCCGATGATCTTTCCGAGGCAGGTCATGTCCGGACGAACGCCGAACAGCTCTTGCGCGCCGCCCGGCGAGACCCGAAGTCCCGAGATGACCTCGTCGAAAATCAGCAGGGCGCCGCTTTCGTCGCAGAGGCGCCGCAGGGCCTGCAGGTAGCCCGGCTTGGGCGGCACCAAACCCATGTTGCCCGGAATGGGCTCGACGATGAGCGCGGCGACTCGGCCCGGGTTGGCTGCGAAGGCAGCGACCATGGCACTCTCGTCATTAAATGGGACGATGATCGTGTCAGCGACCGCGGCCGGAGTTACGCCGGCCGAGCCGGGAATGCCGAGGGTCGCTGCGCCGGAGCCAGCCGCAGCGAGCAGCATGTCGGCGTGGCCGTGATAGCCGCCATCGATCTTGATGAGCTTGTTTCGGCCGGTGAAGCCGCGGGCCACCCGCAGCGCCGACATCGTAGCTTCGGTGCCGGACGAGACGAAGCGCATGCGCTCCATCGAGGGAAAGAGCGCACGGATCGCCTCGCCCAGCTGAATTTCGCGCTCGGTGGAGGCGCCGAAGGTCGTTCCCTCCTGGGCGGCGGCTGTGATCGCCGCAACCACGGTCGGCGGAGCGTGCCCGAGAATCAGCGGTCCCCACGAGCCAAGGAAATCGACGTAGCGATTTCCGTCGGCGTCGTAGACGTAGGCACCCTCGCCACGAGCCAAGAACACGGGCGTGCCGCCCACCGCTTTGAACGCACGGACGGGCGAGTTCACGCCGCCCGGAAACAACCCGCACGCGCGATCGAACAGCTGCTGCGATTTCTGATTGGCCATG
>CAZTTW010000585.1:0-3809 GCA_964616265.1 uncultured Myxococcales bacterium
GCTCGAAGCAGAAAGAAGGGCCACGCCGACTCCTCCCATTCCGCCTCCAATATCCCACGGGGAGTTGCCTCCGAAGAGGCCGCCGTCACCAGATCTTGGACTTGATGTTCTGCCCGCGCTGCTTGAGCAGGATGTCCACCAGCGCGCGATCGAAAAGGTTGGTGGCGGCAATCTCCGGCGTCACGCGCGAGGCGAAATGCTGTCGACCCTCGTCGATCTCATCCTTCATCGAATCGAACAAGGTATCGTTCTGGATGCCCTGGACCAGCTTGGCCTCGTTGTACATCGCCAGATCTGAAGCGATGGCGCGTGCGAACTGACGCGCCCTTTCTGGCTTGTCGATCAGGGGTGGCATAGACCTAAAGTAACCGATTCTCGGTGCCTTGCGAAGAGTTTGCGTGCCTTGACCCTGCTAGACTTGGCCCATCGCCATGAAGCAATTTGCGCTTACTGCCTTTTTCTCGCTCGCCCTTCTGCCGTCCCAGCGAGGCTTCGCCGCTGACCCGAGCTACGACGTCAGCAAAACCGACGCCAGCCTTGCTGCAGGAGGCAAGGGCAAAGCCAGCGTCACGATCACCGCCAAGAACGGCTGGCACCTCAACGCCGAAGCGCCGCTTACCCTCAAGCTCGCCCCGGCGCCCGGCGTGACCGTGGACAAGGAAAAGCTAGCACGCGCGGATCTAGCCATGTCGACGCCCGCCAGCGCGCGTTTCGAGGTCGGCGTGACATCCGGCGAGAGCGGGAAAAAGAGCGTGCAGGCCGAGGCTTCCTTCGTGCTTTGCCAGGAAGATTCCTGTCGGCCAGTGAAAGAGAAGGTCAGCTTCGAGGTCGACGTGCGCGCGCCGGCAGAGCCCGCCGTGTCCACCACGACGAGCGGCAAGCATCCGGCGAAAAAGAAGAACTAGCCCCCTACTTCGGTCCGTTCCTCCGGCAGAAATTGCCGGGCAATTCTTGCCTCGAGGGGCTTCCTGTACCCAAGGAGCGATGCCTACCGGCAATGATCACCGCTCGCGTAGCCCGGAACGCAGCTTGCAGCGCAGCTCGGCATACGGAGGACCAACGTATGAATTCACGGACCGGGCTATTGCTTCTATTCGCGACGGGATGCGGCAGCGCCATGGAGCGCAATTCGAATGCTCCGATCGAAGCAGCCGCTGCCGTTCCCTTCGACCTAGGCCCAGAACAGATGATCCCGATCAGCATCAGCCTTCCGTGGTCTGCCACCGTGAATGTCCTCATCAAGGACGAGAGCAACGCGAACGCTGTTGCGGTCACTCAGATTGGATTCCCGAGCGGCGACTACCTGTATCTCTATGGTCTCTGTAGCGGCAGCTACTGTCCTAGTCTGGCAATGGGTTCCGCTACGAAGTTGCCAACCGGCAGCTACACAGCGGAAGTCGCAACGGACGACAGCGCTCTTCCATTGCGATGTTCATTCACCCCAGCCGCAGCCACTCATGCCATTACCCTGCAAGGAAACCTGAACGAGACAGCGACACCGCCTCACTTCGACTCGCTGAATCCCAGGACGACGTCGAATTTCACGTCCTCGATGACTGTCTATGACTTCATCGGCACGGCTCGCCAGCTGGACCTTTATTTCGGCAAGAGCTCGCCCGCTGAAACCCAACCAGGAGATTCTGGGGACTGGACCTATCATGTCCTCACCGACGGTGCGAACCTGACGACAGAAGGCGACGGCAAGACGGCTTCCACCCCGGGAAAAAGCACCGAGGTCGCCATGGGGTCATTTCGCTTCGGCTCAAGAGGCGAGCTGATTTCGAACGTTCCGTCCACGGAGTTGGTCTTTCATCCCCAAGGCGCCATCTATCCACAGAAACTCGACTTTCACTTCGGTACAGGCACGGCAGACGGCGGAAATGGATTGGACGGGTTTACCCAGTACGCGGCAACATCGTGCGTGACCTTCGTGACCCGAGACGGAACCGGTCCTTTCATCCATTGCGATTCGCCCGCTGGCGCAACGGACGCCGGCAGACCGATCGCATCCACGCAAAATTCGTTTGCCGGTCAACCTGCCGCGACCACCAACGTCATCATCCAAATCCGAGAGCCAGCACCCGCAGAAACATCGCTCGGCATCGGAGAGCAGCCGCCCATAGCCTGCGTTTGCGAGGAGAAGACCAACCGTGGTGACAACGATGTCCAAGCGATTGTGTCACCGCCCGGAGTCTCGCCTCATCTGACCCAGAGCATCGCCCTGGCAGGGAATCTGGACCAGATTGTAGCTCCGTCGGCGCCCTTCGATCCCACCAAGGCCAACGCGACGTCGAATTTCAGCACCGCGGTCACCGTCTACGATTCCCTTGGCGACGCCATCGACCTGATTGTCTACTTTTCAAAGAATGACGCCCTTAACACCCAAGGCGAAGACTCGGGCGACTGGGCCTATCACGTCGTCGCCGACGGCAGAAACCTTGCGGCAGCAGCAGATGGAGTCTCGGTCGTCGAGGCTGGAGCGCCGACTGTCATCGCAGCCGGACAGCTTCGCTTTGACTTTTCCGGACGCCTCCTCTCGAACGTCACGACCTTGAATGGCTTCTATCCCAAGGGCGCCATGAGTCCGCAGGTAATGGCGTTCGATTTTGGGACTGCCTTGGACTCGGGCGGAAGTGGACTAGACGGAATTTCGCAGTACTCAGCCACATCCGATATCTGGTCCGGTGGCGCGATCTCCAAGTATCCAGAACCATGCACGCTCGATCTGTCTGGCGAAAAGGCCAGCGCCTTCCGTTGCTGGCAAGTAAGCTGGGCCTGGTAGGAACTTCTGTTTCACGGGCTTCGAGAAGTGCGCCGGGGACCGTGCTGAGAAGCCCCGGTGGGGATGCCTCCTGTGACCTCGCCAGCGGGCAAGCGGCCGTTGCTCCACAGGGCGCGCTCGACGATGACCCGGAAGATGTGCATCAGCCGAGCAGCAGTTTCGGGCTCGCCCAGGATGCGCAAGGCATGTGCGATGGCTTCGAGAGTTGCCAGACGCTGCGAAGGGCCGGTCTGTCGCAGACGGTAGTGCGACGACAGTCCGGCCGGCAAGCACACGGCAGGCGCCTTTTCCAAGCCCGGAATTCGGTAGCGCACGCGCTTGGCCTGGCGCCAGGTTCCATCCGGAACCACCAGCGTCACCGGGTGCGCCTCCGGCGGCTGCGCAGCCTTCCACGCGTCGAGCGGCACAGCGTCCGGGACCGGGTAGAGCAATAAAGGCTGACGGTTGACCTTGCTCGGGATTGCCGTCAGGCCGCCGTCGCGGCGACCGCGCTCGATCAGCTGCGCGCCTTCGAGGCAGGCGATGGCCAGCCGCCCCGTATTGGTAGGCTTCCGCATTTCGCACACGTGCGCCACCAGCACCACCTGCGCGCTCGTGGGCATCGGGACAAGCAAGGCGCAAGCGCATAAATCCGTGTGCAACCGACAACGCTGGCAGTGGATGGAGTTGCTGGCTTGCCAACGATTGTGCGTACGCATGAAGGCTACTGTTCATCGTAGACGACATGCAGACCCAGGTTCGAACATTCGAACCAATCGTGCCACAAATGCTATGTTCGTCACCCTGGATGCCTGCGTTGCTTCCTGGAAGCGTTGAGGAGACCTCATGAGATCGAAGCTCTTTTCGTCGACTATTGCCGCTCTTGCGCTTGCAACGGCTGGTCCTTCCTGCAAGTCGAGCTCGACGCAGGCAGGAAGCCAAGCCTGCTCCACGCCAGCCGGCGGTCCGGCAGCGTCGGGGCCGGTGCCGACCGCGGCTCAGCTCGCTTACCAGCGATCTGAATTGACTGCTTTCATTCACTTCGGCA
>CAZTTW010000586.1:0-3802 GCA_964616265.1 uncultured Myxococcales bacterium
GCGACCGACTCTGGCGCGACCGAGGCCGGTACGATGGAGGCTGGCATCGCCGATCTCAAGCCGAAGAACGACATCCTCTTTTTCGACCAAGGCGGCATGTTCGAGGCGCCGCCGCCGCCCATGGACGCGCCAATCAAGAAGGACTAGCTGACAACGTGCGGGTGGCTCACAATGGTAAGGCTGCGACCAGCGAATCTGCGATTGTCTGCGGTAACGTTCGTCTTGTGCGAGGCAACCGATCCACGCTGTCGCTGGCTGACTCCAGGCTGCAGCACACCCGCTCTGTCCGCTGCGGGCTGCTACGATCAGAAGCTCATCGATTGCACCACGACTTGTCCCGCCGGCCTGACCTGCCTGCAGCGCTCCGTCCACCCGTGTCCGGGTGGCAAGTGCGCCACCTGCAGCGAGATGGTCAACATTTGTCTCTGATGGTCGATCCTAGTTCACCCGTCGCCAGGCCGGCTTGAAGCCGGTGGCTTTTAGCTGCGGCGGATCGTCGGCCAAGATGTAGTCGGCGCGGCGGTTGCGGGGCTCGTCGGTTTCGTCTGGGGTCTGCACGCGCAGCGCGGATTCGCCGAAGCCTTCGAACGCGATGGGGATGCGCACGCCCTTTTGGCGGAACCAGCGCGCGAGCGACTGCGCGCGCTGCTGGGATAGTTTGAGGTTGTAGCCGGCGTTCCCGACGGTGTCCGTGTGGCCGGCGATGTAGAGGGTTAAGTTCTTGTGCTCGCGCGCTTTGTCTTTGGCCAGGACTTCCTGGACCTTCGTGAAGGCTTCGTCCAATTTCGCCACTTCGGTCGCATCGATCTCGGCCGAGTCGGTGCGGAAGTTCACGTCTTCGTGGGGGATGGGCACGTACCAGGCCGAGTATTCCTGGTCGATGTAGTGCTCATCGCGATCAGACATGCGCAGCTGGATCGAACCGATGGCCTGATCCGGCGACTGCTCCCAGGAAACGGCAAGCGGCGTTCCGGCCGATTTGCCGGTGAAGTCGTGAATCGAGTCGTCGATGATGGCGCCTTCTTCGGTTTTGACGGTCAGCTGAATTTTCCCGGGCGGTCGCGACATGCGGATTTCTAGGCGGTGCTCGTCGAGGGCGTGCGACTTGTCGACTTCGACGCGAAAGACCTTGCTGGCGGTGGCCGTCGTCCTTTTCTTGGCCTGCGCAGGTGGGGCGAAGGTCAGGGCGCCAAAAGTGGCAAAAAGCAGCATCATTCGCACGTACATGTTCAACCTCGAAGGCGCAGAGCGCGCGGCCATGGTGTTTTTCCGTCGCCAATGCAATGCGTATCCCATCGGCTTTCCATTATTACCATTGATTCACGCGCCCGAAACATAGCGATAACAGGAAGAGCGCTACAGTAGATGAAAGCCATGGAAGAAGCATCGGAACGGCAAAGGCGCGCGCCCCGCAGGCCACGCTCTCAGGAATTCTTACGTGTGCGGGAGGCTCGGGAGTCGGACGTCGGCGCGATGGTCGACCTTCTTGGCCATCTCTTCAAGCAAGAGGCCGAGTTCTCCCCTTCGCCTGCAAAGCAACGGCGGGCCATCGAGCTTTTGCTGGCGCAGCCAACCCTCGGTCGGCTTTTCGTTCTCTCGCGCGGGACGAGAGTGCTCGGCATGGTGAGCTTGCTCTTCACCGTCAGCACGGCCGAAGGCGGCAAAGCGACGTGGCTCGAAGATCTCGTTGTCCTGCCCGACCAACGCGGCAAGGGCCTGGGCACGCGCCTCTTGCGCGGCACGATCGATTGGGCTCACCGCCACGGTCTGACACGCATCACCCTGCTTACCGACAGCGACAACCTCGGTGCACGCGGCCTGTATTTGAGGCACGGCTTCGTCGCGTCGGCCATGCAACCCTTGCGTCTGCATCTCGGGCGGCGTGCGGCGGCGGTTCCCACCACGCTTTCGCTGCTGGCATGACGCTCCTTCCGGAAAGCCTTCTCAGACCCATCAACGATCCTTGTCACATCTGCCGCGCTGGATCGCGACGCCACGTTCAAGCGCTGGATACGCTTGCCGAGGTTGCGCGCACTCTCGCGGCCACCGCCTCGCAAGAGGACATGTTGCGGGAAATCCTGTGCGTTCTCGAAGTCCGCTTGGATATGCGTCGGGCAACGGTCATGTTGCTCTCGCCCGACGGCAGCGAACTCTACGTCGAGGCGGTGAGGCCATCGGGAACGGAACCGCACGACGGCGCTCGTTACCGGCGCGGCGAGGGCATCCTTGGCCGCGTCGTAGAGACCGGAAAGTCCCTCATTATTCCCAGCATCGAAGACGAGCCCCGCTTTCAAGACCGCGTGCATGGCCGCAAGGACGCACAAATCGATGCCAAAGGCTGGAGCTTTATCGCCTTGCCGGTGGCCATCGGCCAAGAGATCGTCGGGACATTGTCTGTCGACCTACCCAAGCGCGACATTGATTTCCTGCAAGACGCCGAGCGCGTCCTGAGCATCGTCGCCGGTCTCATCGCGAACGATATCAAGCGCCGCCGGGAAGTTCGCGCCGAAACGGCTGCGCTAGAGGATGAGCGCAAGCGTCTGCTGTCCGAGATTCAGCCGGCTGCGCGGCCCAAGAACATGGTCGGCGATTCCGAGTCCATGCGGCCGGTATACGCGCGCATTCAGCAGGTGGCGGAGGCAGACACGACGGTGCTGATTCGCGGTGAGTCCGGCACGGGCAAAGAGCTGGTGGCAGCGGCAATTCATTACCTTAGCGCGCGTTCGCGAGGGCCATTCGTCAAAGTCAACTGCTCGGCGTTGAGTGAAGGCCTGCTCGAAAGCGAGCTGTTCGGACACGAGAAAGGTGCCTTCACCTCGGCGTTGTTTGCGCGGGCAGGGCGCTTCGAGGAGGCAAACGGCGGAACGCTGTTCCTCGACGAAATTGGCGACTTCTCGCCAGCGGTGCAGGTCAAGCTTCTGCGTACCATTCAAGAGCGCGAATTCGAGCGCGTGGGCAGCAACAAGACCATCAAAGTCAACGTCCGCTTAGTGGCAGCGACCAATCGCGATCTGGAAGCGCTGATGAAAACTGCTCAGTTTCGCGCCGATCTTTACTACCGAATCAACGTCTTTCCGGTGTTCTTGCCGCCGCTGCGAGAGCGCAAAGACGACGTTCTGGCGCTGGCCAACCACTTCAGCGAGAAGTTCGCGGCCAAGATGACCAAGCCGGTTCGCAGGATCGCCACCAGCGCCATCAACATGCTGATGGCGTACCACTGGCCCGGCAACGTGCGCGAGCTGGAAAACTGCATGGAGCACGCGGTGCTGCTTTCGCGCGATGGCGTGATTCAGGGACGCGACCTGCCGCCGACGCTGCAGATGCCGGCATCCTTGCGGGCGAACAGCGACGGAACCCTTCGTTCGAACGTCGCACAACTCGAGCGCGACATGCTCGTGGATGCTCTCAAGCGGGCCGGCGGGAACGTAAGCGCCGCGGGTCGTGAACTGGGCGTGGGCGAACGCATGGTGCGCTACAAGATCCGCAAGTTCGGCATCGACCTTGGCCAGCTTGCCCCGAGCCGTCGCGTTCGTAGCGCCGCGCACTGAGCGTCCGGTCGACATTTCTCGACGGAACTGAGTCGACATTCGCGCTTTTTGTCGAGCTCGCTCGGCAAAGAGGCTCCGCTTTTCGCCAGCTGCCGTTGGCACCGCCATTGCAATTACCTGGGTTTGCCCAATCAAAGGAAGGAAACCATGAGGCAAATTGCAATTTACGGAAAAGGTGGAATTGGTAAGTCAACCACAACCCAGAACACTGTGGCCGGTCTGGTCGCTCTCGGAAAGAAGGTCATGATCGTCGG
>CAZTTW010000587.1:0-3785 GCA_964616265.1 uncultured Myxococcales bacterium
GCCGTCGTCGGTCGCCAGCGACCAGTTGTTGTGCTTGCCCGAACCGTTCACGCCCTTGAAGGGCTTCTCGTGCAGCAGGGCAGCCAGGCCGTGCTGGGCCGCCACCTTGCGCATGATGCTCATGGCGAACATGTTGTGGTCCGAACCCACGGTGGTGGCCTCGAACATGGGGGCGAGCTCGAACTGGGCCGGGGCGACCTCGTTGTGGCGGGTCTTGGCGGGAATGCCCACGCGCCACATCTCGCGATCGAAGTCCATCATGAAGGCCAGGATGCGCTCGCGGATGGCGCCGAAATACTGATCTTCGAGCTCCTGACCCTTGGGCGACGGCGCGCCGTAGAGGGTCCGGCCGGTGAGCAGAAGGTAGGGGCGCAGCTCGGCGAAGCGACGATCGACCAGGAAGTATTCCTGCTCGGGGCCGATGGTGGTGAAGACCTTCTGCGTGGTCGTGTTGCCGAACCACTTGAGAATGCGCATGGCCTGCTTGGCCACAGCTTCCTGCGAGCGGAGGAGCGGAAGCTTCTGGTCGAGCGCTTCACCGGTGTACGAGACGAAGGCCGTCGGGATGGTCAGAGTCACGCCGTTGGGCTCGACCTGTAGGAAGGCGGGGCTGGTCACGTCCCACGCGGTGTAGCCGCGGGCCTCGAAGGTGGCGCGGATGCCGCCCGAGGGGAAGGACGAAGCGTCGGGCTCGCCCTGGATGAGCACCTTGCCCGAGAATTCGGCGATGGTCTTGCCATCACCCACCGGGTTGAGGAACGAGTCGTGCTTTTCGGCCGTGGTGCCGGTAAGGGGCAAGAACCAGTGCGTGTAGTGGCTCGCCCCGTGAGCCATCGCCCACGTCTTCATGCCCTGCGCGACCGCGTCCGCGATCGACGGGTCGAATTTCTCCTTGCCCTCGATGACGAGGCGGAGCTTCTTGTAGATGGGCTTGGGGAGATACTCTTTTTGAGCCTCGTCACCGAAGACGTAGCTGCCGTAGATATCTTCTCCGGCGTGCTCGAGGTAATTCTCGGTGGAATTCACCTTCTGGGTGGCGATGGCTGCGACGGCGTCTTTGCGAGCGGTCATGGGCATCCTTTGTTTGGGTTTTGGATTGGCAAACAAATCGAGGTTTGCCACCTCGGTGAATGGGCTTTTTAACCGGGGCGGCTGTTTTTGAACAGGCGGTTTGTATGCCATGAACGAAGGCCGCGAATGTTTCCGAGATGTAAATAGTTCGGCCCAATACCGTAAATTGTGAAACGGATGTCGCTTGGCCCGTCAGCGAGAGACGAGAGCGCTCTGGCGCTGACAGTGGAAATCCTCGAGACAGAGTGACACGAGGATGTCGTCGGCGACGTCCCTTCCGAGGCTCGTCTCACCGACTAGGCGCAGCCGAAGGCTCTGCCCTGGCTGCACCTTCATTGCCAGAGTATTCGCCTTGGGACCGACCGAGCTGCCCGCAGAGAGCAAGAAGAGCCCAGGCTGACCCGTGCCGGGAATCGTGTCCCAACCCTGGGCAAGGATTCGCTGAGCCTTGACTCGTTCAACGAGAGCGCTTCGGATGATTCCCGCTTGCCGGGCCACGACCTCGATTTCGAAGCGAGTCGTGCTTGGTTGGCTCTCTCGACAAACGAAAATAGTGCGCGGGACGGTTCCGCGCGCTGCGAAGACGTCCAGTCGATCGCCGATGCGAGCGATGCGGTCGAAGTCGACACGATCGTAGGAACCCACAACCAGAGGCCCGGCCCTAAGCGCGTATTGGTCGCGAGCGTAGCGAGCTTCTGGGTAAAGCGTCGTGAGGCTATTCTCCCAATCGACATACATGGGGTGGTAAGCCGCCTGCAGAGACTGCAGTGCCGGATAAAGCGCATCGGGGGTCGTCGTAATGATGGTTCCTTCCGGTCGAAAGCGGCGATACTCGTCGATGATCGCTGCCAGCGTCTCGTAATCCGCCGCTTGCTTTGCCGGTACCCGAAGACCTCCCAAGGTCGCGAGACCGCGGATGGGCGCCGTCGATTCGCGGATTTTCTCGGCCGCAAAACCGGCCCGCACCAGAACATCGGAATAGAGGAGCAGCCCGAGCGCGGCGACGACCGTCCAGGCCGCTGCCCTTGCGAAGCGCCTGGGACTGCGACTCACGGCGACGAGCAGATACGCCGCCACGCCGAACATCGGGACGGCGGCCCAGTAGCAATGGTTTACGCACGTGACAGGGAAGAACTGAGGCCACGACGAGACCGCCACGAGGCCTGCCAGCGCGACCTTGGCTTCGGATGAGTCCGACGGCAGACTGGACGCGAAAAGCATCCGAGAGAGCGACCACAGACATTGGGCGGCGGAAAGAAGGGCGATCACACTCCACGCACGCTCGCTGTTCCTGGGCACAAGCGCACGCAACACGGAGGCAACGGCATAGCCTCCACCTCTTCGGCGCCCGAACTCGTAGGCGAGCTCGAAAGACTGTTTCCACCAGTCCCTGAGCGCGCCACGGCTGGCCAGCCAGAGAAGCAGACAGCCCGTCAGACAGCCTGCCCCGGCCACGAAGAAGGCAACGGAACGTCCGGCCCTAAGCCAGCCACTCTGTCCGATGAGATATCGTGGGCCGCGGATGCGACCGTGGATCGTGGCCAACCCGATCACGAGCGCGAGCACCAAGAAAATCCCTACGGGTTGACGGCACCAGTGCGCCGCCGCCGCGGCTACGCCCGACAGGAATAGATCGAGCCGACGGCCGTTCTCGATATTCCGAACCGCGAGCAGCAGCGCCAGCCCCTGAAAGAACAGAGCGTAGACCGACGACCAGGGCAAGAAGAAATACATGAGGTACGGAGCCAGAAAGATACCTGCCAAGTACACGGCCGAGACCAGCCTGCGCGGCAGCAAGCGCGACCAAACCCGGGCAAAGACCAGCAGAGATGCGCCGTAAGAAAGCGCCGTCAGCAGGCGGATGGAAAGGAGCCTTTCTCCGAACAGCTTGATAGCCGCCGCTTGCAGCAGTGTCGTGAGCGCTCCGTACTGGCTGAAGGTGTCGCGAAAGAGCATGCGACCTTGGGCCACATCGAGCGCCGGCTTGAACATGATGCCGTCGTGGTGCGCGTCCAGTCCAAGTCGACAGAACACCAGCGGTACGGCGAATCCGGCGACGACCAAGAGCCAGGCCGGGTTCGCGCGCTTGGCAGGGAGCGCGTCCGTCGATGTTGGCGCGCCTTGCTCGGGCGAGCTCGCTTGTCCAGCCGTCGTCAAGTAAGCCCTCGTGGCCATCGTACCACGCCCGAGCGGCCCTGGCTCAGCGACGGGACCAGCGCAGCGGCAAAGAAAAAGGGCGCACCTTGGTGCGCCCTCTTCTTCGCCTTTTCTACGCTTTTCGCTCGCCGTTAGCTCTTCGGCGTCTCGGTGTACTCGGCGTCGATGACGTCGTCCTTCTTGCCTGCGCCGTCGGCGCCGCCTGCCGAAGCATGGTGGTCGGAGCCTGCGCTGGCTTGCGCACCCTCGGAGCCACCGGCCGCCTTGTAAAGGGCCTCGGCCATCTTGTGCGACGCCTTCTCCAGCTTCTCGAACGCACTCTGGAAGACCTCGGCATCGGTCGCTTCCTTGTGCGCGTCGAGCGTAGCGCGCGCGTCCTTGAGAGCCGTGTCGAGCGGAGCGCGGTCGCCCTCGGGGATCTTGTCTTTGTTGTCGTCGAAGTGCTTCTGCACGCTGAACTGCAGGCTCTCCAGGCGATTGCGCGCTTCGATGGCCTCACGCCGCTTCTTGTCCTCGGCCTCGTGATCCTGCGCTTCCTTCGTCATCCGCGAAATCTC
>CAZTTW010000588.1:0-3784 GCA_964616265.1 uncultured Myxococcales bacterium
CTCCCACACGCAGGTATGCGGGAAAAATCCAACTTGCCGCAGAACTTCGATCACGCTCGCTCTTCTCGGTCTAACGGCGGTCGGCTTCCTAGCGGCGCCGAGGACGCCTGTTGGCTCATCTGGCTCCTCGTCTCTTACTCGTTGAGGGGGCCGTCGCTGGGTAAGGTCTTTGCGTCGGTTGGTTCGACGACACCTGCTTCCGACACCAATGCGTCTGGATTCTGCCCCGTCTCACCCTTGCCGGTCTCCGGTGCTGAGGCCCCGCCGTCCCTGAATACGCCTATCCCGTAGAGCGTTCCGATGGATCCCGGAAATCCGCCGGCGCCGCCAGAGTTGGCTTGATATCCTCCCGAGCCTGCGCCGCCGGCACCGCCAGAAAAAGAGCCGCCATATCCGTAGGCGGTGCCCCTACCGCCGAATCCGTCGCCGCCGAACCCACCGCCGGCACCACCGGCGCTAGGGGCCGCTCCCCCGCCTCCGCCAGCTCCGAGTCCGCCTCCTCCATATCCATAGGTCGAGCCGCCTGACCCAGGGAGTCCTCCAGTACCGCCGGCGCCACCCGAGTTGGGCCGTAGGCCCGATGTATCTCGGCCGCTGTCGGGGTTCGATTGGAGTGACGAACTGGTGCATCCCGAAAGGGCAAGGCCGATTCCCACGGAAGCGGGCAGCAACAGATTTTGCAGCCTGCTCTTGAGAAAGGCATTGATGTGGTCGCGGATATCTTTCTCTTTCATGGACTGTACCTATTCTCCGTCGGAGGCCTGCGTCTTGAGCTGGCTCTTCCACAATAAGGTACTCCAGGTGCGAATAGGAAGAAAGCGACAAGCGTCACAGCTTCGGACCGATCTGTGAACCTGCCGCCAAACAATATCTTTGGGGTGCCCGCCCGGCTTCTCAGTCAGTCGGCGGACGAGGGCTGCTACAGCTACGGCTAAGGGTGAGAACCGCTTCGATGAGCGACTCCGTCTGCTGCGCCACACGTAACTGGCGTGCGCGCCAGATCGTATAGAGGACCGGGATCACCTCGAGCGTGAGAAAAGCACTGGTGACGAGCCCGCCTAGCATGGGGCTCCGACACGCTTCATGATTTCAGCGCCCGAGCCATCGGCACTACAGAATGAGCTGGCCCTGACTATTCCATCGCCGTGCCTAGGCCAGGTACGGGGCTGACCATGCCGCCGGCGGTCGTCCACGGGAAGCACTGCACAGACGGTGGTACAGCGTCTAGGTAGGGAACGGGTGTGGCGTCGTTCTTGGTGCTGTCGAGCGCGCAGTACTCGGTCGTGATCACATGGGTCAGCGCCTCCTTGACCTCGTCGGCACTCATGGCCGTGATGGATGTGCCGTCTTGGCTGAGCCGCCAGCCGGTCGACGAAGCGCCAAAGACCACGGCGAGCCCGACCGCCGTGGGCGATCCAACCTCGGGGCAGGCGACGGCCGGGCTGGTCGCCAGTGGGGTCGGGGCAAACGCCTTGAGGCTCCCGCTGAAGGTCGAGATCTGGCAACGAGCGCCGATCCGGTCGATGCGGGCGTGCACGTCGCCGGTGTCGTTGATGCGATAGACGGCGAAGGGAGCAGCGAATTCTTCCAAGACGTCCTTCGACCAGCCCTGCGTGCCTTGGGTGAAGGTGTAGATCGACGAGTCACCAAATGCCAGCGCGTGGCCGGCGGTCGGCGACGAGTCGATGGAAACCGTGCGGATGATGTCCTCGACTAGATCGAAGGTCACTTCGGACGAAAGGCCGGTGCCCACGCCGACCGCGGTGATGTTGAGCCGATGCGCGGCGGGATTGAACGACGTCTGGGGCGCGTGATTGTAGCCCGCGTACGGCATGAACAGGCGCTGGCTGCCCCAGTCGAGGCGGATGCGCTGGTCGTCCGTGGTTCCGAGCCAGGTCTGTGTGAAATCCGCGTTGAATTCGGTGCCGAGGAGGACGTTGTCGAGCTCGTGGGCGTCGCTCTGATCGAAGAGTGTGATCTTCTGGAGGTTTCGGTAAACCCCACTGCTTGTGAAGTTGACCGTGCCCGGTCCCAAGACTCCGGCGGCGGCCAAGATGAGCTGCACGCTCGATCCCGGCATCACGAAGTGGTTGAGCGGTGAAGGGAATGCCGGCACGCTGAGATCCATCATGAGGACGTCCGACCAACTGGTGATGCCCTTGGGCGCCGACCCGTCGTAGTAGGCACGGGAGACCATCATCCGGGTATCGGAGAACAGGGTCGAGTGCGATCCGGAATAGGAGTAGCTTCCGCCCTGACGGGGCATGTTCTGCACGCCCAGCTCGGCGATGGAGTTGCCCGCGATGAGCAAGGTGTGCAGTACCTGCCCCTGATTCGTGAGCACGTAGAACTGCCCGTGTTGGAACTGCAGGTCGTCCTTGCTGTCGATGGATCCGGAGACCTCCAGCGGCGCCCCGGTGAAGGTCAGCGATGGCACCGCGCCGGTGGTCGTTCCCGGCGACGCCATCTGGAAGAGCTGTTCGTCGAGCTTGACGAAGTCACCGTCGGTGTAGCGCCACACCACGAATTGAGTGGATTGGTCTGTCCGATAGGTCGGGTAGGACACCGTCCGCGTCTCGGTGCGATCGCAAATGTAGTCGTGGTAGCTGTACGTGTTGCAGGTTTCGCCGACGCGCACGTAGATGTACTTGCTGACCACGGGCGCTGCCTCTTGGACACAATCGAGCAGTGACTTTCCGTTGCATGGATAGTCGCCCTTGGTGGATTGAGGATCTTTGTAGTCGGGATTGTCGCGCCGCTCGTAGTTGGGATAGCAGTAGGTCACGCTGTGGTCAGGCCCGGCGTGGCTGGCGGTGCAGTAAGAATAGGTCTGCGACTGGGTACCGGTGAAGACCGTCTTGCTGACGTCGCGGCTGACCACGAAATAACTGTCGCTGGCGCTGATGAAGGGCTTGTAGTTCTTATAGGTGGCCACGACCTGGCCCACGGAAAGCTGCTGCACGGCCGTCGTCAGATCCTTTCCGGCCAGCGGATCCGAGCTGACGTGGTCGTTGAGCAACTCCTCTTGCCAGGCCAGGCTGAGCTGCGCGCCCCACTTGACGACCGTCACCTTCACGCCGATGGCGGCGGCGGAAGGCGTATAGCCGACGGGGACAGCGGCGACCCCGCCATCCAGGGCGGCCGTCGTGGCAGGGGGCACGTCGTACAGGTTGGCGTAGATCACCAGCGTGCTGTCGAACAGGCGCGCGTCCTGGATCTGCTGGTTGTCGAGCATGACGGCGTCGAGGAAGGTAAAGCCGGTAGGCGCCACGCTGAAACGCAGAAGCGCAGCCTCGTTCGACGACATGGCGTTGACGAGCAGGACGATTTCGCCTCCGTGATAGAAGAAATACTTGGGACGGCCAGGCAGCTTGAGAGCACAACTGAGCACGGGCGTCTGTCCCTGGGTATTCACGGCGAGCAGGCCGTGGCGCTGGGAAAGGAAGATCGCGATGCCGTCCTGGTAGCCGACCAGGTCGGGCCGCTCGATGGTAGGCGCCGCCGAGTCTGCGGCGTTACCCGCCATGGCAGGCACTGCCGTGTTCTGCATGGGCGGGAAGTGCCCGCGGTAGAGGGGCGGCAGGCTTAGGTCCTTCAGAATGTCGACCGGGTGAGTCCAGTTGATCCCGCCCAACTTGTCGACCGCCGCCTGGAATTGAGTATCGTTGCTGACCGGACAGCGCAGCGCCGCGAGCGGGTCCAATCGGCTGACCTGCGCGGCGAAAGCGTCGTAGGTCATGACCGTTCCATCCGCCGGCACGCGCACCTGGCTGCGGTAGCTGAG
>CAZTTW010000589.1:0-2995 GCA_964616265.1 uncultured Myxococcales bacterium
GCCTTGGTGTTGTTCGTCGTCGCGGCCGCGCTCGAGGTGGGCGGCGACGCGCTCATTCGCAGCGGCATGCGCCGAGAAGGAATCGGGCTTATCGTCGCCGGTGCGGTGGTCCTCGGCTGTTACGGCGTCGTGGTGAATCTTCTGCCGATCGATTTTTCACGCTTGCTCGGCGCCTACGTCGGAATCTTTGCCGTGGTCAGCGTGCTGGTCGGCCGTTTGGTGTTTTCCGAAAGCATTCCGCGCACGACTTGGATCGGTCTGGCGGTTATTCTGGCTGGAAGCGCGATCATTCACTGGGGCGGCCGCATTTAAGAAGGTCATGGACGACGACGCGACGGATGCCGCGCTCGAGCTTCCCGCCAAGCTTCCCATCGAGGGGACGCTCGATCTGCACACCTTCGCGCCGGGCGAGGTGAAGGACGTCGTTGCCGAGTACGTGCGCGAATGTCATCGCCGCGGTATCGTCGAGCTGCGCATCGTGCACGGCAAGGGCACCGGCGTCCTCCGGCGGCAGGTGCACGCCGTGCTTGGCAGGATGCCCGAAGTGGCCAGCTTCGCTTTGGCGGCGGAGGACGGTGGCGGCTGGGGTGCAACGCTCGTCTCTTTGCGCCGTCCGTGAGGGGCCCTCCCATTTGTCCGCGTCATGATCGCGCGCCAAGCGTGGCTTTTCGACTCCACTTCGTGAATGCTGAAGCCTTCGCAGGCGTCGAATAGGTCGCCAACGTTCCACCCTCACCCTATCCAGGAGAAATCTGCCATGCGCCACGTTCTCGGGTCGCTCACTCTCGTTGCTTTGATGGGCGGTACCCTGATGCTCGGAGAACCCGTTGCCGCCGCTCAGGGCTACTATGGTCCCGCGTACGGACCGCCCGCGCCGCCTACGCCCCAGCGTGGCTATTACGCAGCGCCGCGACCGGTCTACTACGGCTATGGCCATTCGCACGACGGATTCTTCCTGCGGCTGACCGCCGGGTTCGGCTATGTCAGCGCCTCGGAGACCTTCGGTGGTGCAACCGATACGTACTCGGGGGTGGGCGCGACTTTTGGTGCGGCCTTCGGCGGCGTCATCGCGCCGAATTTGATTTTGTTCGGTGAATTCCTGGGTACGTCGGTTCCCGATCCCACCTACGACCTCAGCGGCCCCGGCGGCTATTCGGCGAGTTTTTCCGGAGATATGTCGCTGTTCGGTTTTGGTCCTGGAATCGCGTATTACATCGAGCCCATCAATCTCTATCTGTCAGGGACGCTGGCTTTCAGCGAGATTTCCATCACCAACAACGACAACAATGGGTCGCTCGACACGAATTGGGGCTTGGGGATGAGCTTGGCAGTTGGCAAGGAGTGGTGGGTTGGTCGTTTTTGGGGCATGGGCCTTGCGGGACAGCTCCATCTAGCCAGCATGCACGATAGCGGCGCAGACGCGCGCATGACCGCCGCCGCGTTTTCGCTTCTCTTCTCGGCAACCTACAATTGATTGGGTAGCCTGCGCGCCGGTGCGGTCGCCGCTGGCGCTGAACCGAAGCTCTCGCTTGTGGACACTCTGCTCCAGGGGAACCGATGCTCTCGCACAGACGTATTCGGCGGCCAGGCTCGCGCCGAGTGCTTTGGGTCATTCTTTGTACCGGATCGTTCGTCGCGGCGTGCGGTGGGAAGGCTGGCAGTGGAGGCTCCGGCGGCTCCGGCGGTAAGGCCGCCACTGGTGGATCGGACGCGATCGGAACGGCGGGCGCGGGTGGAGTGACGGTATTCGGTGGCACCACGGGCAACACCCTGGCCGCTTCAGGCGGTAGCCGGAACGACGCCGGGCCTGATGCCGTGCCAAGCGGCAGCGGCGGAGTCATCGCGTCGGGTGGTGTTTCGACGGCTGGGGCGAGCGGCGGTGCCTCGACGGCAGAGGGCGGAACGGGCGGCGCAGCGGCGGGCGGCAATTCGACTGGCGGTAGCAAGGGCGGCAGCGGTGGCGCGACGTCGTTCGCCGCGTGCACGCCACCTGCGAGCGGTGGTCACTACCAAATGGAAGACATCGATCGCGGCGTGGTGGCCGTGAAAGTCGCGGACGGCGTCTACGTCGGCTGGCGCATGATGGGATACGAATACAATCTCACCAGCGCTTCGAGCATCTCGTACAACGTCTATCGAAGTGGCACCAAGATCGCGAACGTCACGGATAGCACGAACTACCTCGACGCCAGCGGGACGGCCAGCTCGACGTATTCCGTCTCAGCCGTGATCAACGGGACAGAATGTCCGCAGTCACCATCGGCGTCGACGTGGGCGCAAAATTATCTGCGCATTCCACTCAGCGTCCCTGCCGCGAGTGCCTCGGGAGCCACCTACAGCGCCAACGATGCTGCCCCCGGCGATCTCGACGGCGACGGCGTCTACGACCTGGTGCTCAAGTGGGATCCCTCGGATGCGAAGGACAACTCGCAATCCGGCGTCACATCGGACGTTTTTCTCGACGGCTACACGTTGGCGGGCAAGCACCTGTGGCGCATCGACTTGGGTCCGAACATTCGCGCCGGCGCGCACTACACGCAGCTCTCCGTGGGAGATTTCGACGGTGACGGCAAAGCAGAGGTCGCTTGCAAGACCGCGCCCGGCACGAAAGACGGAACCGGAACCTACTTGCATACCGGGCCGGCGGCCAACGACGACGACAGCGCCAAGTACGCCAACAGCGACGGCTACATTCTGATGGGGCCGGAATACCTGACAGTCTTCGAGGGCGCGACGGGCAAAGAGCTGGCCACCGTGAACTATCCGGTTCCCCGCGGAACCGTGTCCGCGTGGGGCGACAAGTACGGTAACCGCGTCGACCGTTTCAACGGTGGCCTGGCCTTCGTCAGCGATACCGGCAGCGGCAAGACGGCGACCGGACGACCGAGCATCATCCAGCAGCGTGGCTACTACACACGCATGACGATCTCCGCCTACAACTTCCGCAACCAGGCGCTGACCAAAGTGTGGACCTTCGACAGCGATGCGAGCGGCA
>CAZTTW010000589.1:3005-3779 GCA_964616265.1 uncultured Myxococcales bacterium
GCTGCCGATCCGCCGCCAGGACATCATCCATTTCGAGCGGCAACGGCAGCGCCGCGGGGCAGGGCAATCACCAAGCGATGGCGGCCGACGTGAACAACGACGGCGCGCAAGAGATCATCACGGGCGCCGCGACCATCGGCAGCGACGGCACGCTGATGTGCACGACGGGCAAAGGACACGGCGATGCCATGCACGTCAGCGAGCTGGTGAAGGGCAAAGGCATTTCCGTCTTCACCGTGCACGAGGGCGGAACCTACGGCCACGACTGCCACGACGCCGCGACCTGCTCGCTTTACCTCGACACGCCGGGAACTAGCGACAACGGCCGCGGCGTCGCGGACTACGTGTCGATGAGCGATCTGACGGCGGCCACCTGTTCAAGCGGCGTCGGTAGCATGAGCTGCGCGACCGGCGCGAGCGTGTCCAGCAATGCCGGCAGCAATTTTCTCATCTACTGGGATGCGGACGAGGCGCGCGAGCTCGAAAACGGCACGTCTATTACCAAGTCGGGCGGCGACACGCTGCTGAGCGCACCGGATTGTGCCTCGAACAACGGCACCAAATCGACGCCCACGCTGACGGCGGATCTGCTCGGTGACTGGCGCGAGGAACTAGTGCTGCGCGAGTCCGGCAATTCCGCCTTGCGCCTGTACACGACGACGGCGGTAACCAAGCGCCGCATCTACACGCTGATGCACGATCCGACCTATCGGGCGCAAGTCTCGTTCGAACAGTCGAGTTACAACCAGCCGCCGCACGTGGGCTTCCACATCG
>CAZTTW010000590.1:0-3776 GCA_964616265.1 uncultured Myxococcales bacterium
GGAGAAGGCGCTGTCCCGATAGGCGAGAGCGCGATTTTCGCGAATTTCCGTGAACAGTCGTCCGCCTTGCCCCGAGAGAACGTAGGCCAGCACTTCGAGCGGGAAGCGGTCGGGGCTGCTGAAGCCGACGCCCGGAAAGCCAAGCACCAGGTGGGCCTGCTCTTTGGCCATGAACTTGAAGACCTGGACCGGCTCACTGTGATTGGGCTCGGACGGGACGATGGGCTTGTCCACCGCCTGCTCGGCGGCTGCACCCAGGACGGCCGCGACCTTGGATTTCACCCGCGCTGGATCCACGTCGCCGACGACGGCGATGGTCAGGTTCGACGTGCTGTAGCGCTGGCGGAAATGATTGATCAGCTTGCGCCGAGTGAACGCTGCCACCGTTTCCGGCGTTCCCATCGGGTCCAGCCGATAAGGGTGCTTTTGCCACATGGCCGAGTGGAACATTTTGAAGGCAACCTGACCCAGGTTGTCTTCTTGGGCGCGCAGATCGTCGAGCACGATGCGCCGTTCTTTTTCCAGCTCGTCCTCGGAAAAGCTGGCGTTGAGCAGACAGTCGGCAACGAGGTCGAAGCCCCGCTCGAAATAACGGGACAGGAACTCGGCCTGGATGCCCAAACTGTTGCGGCCCGAGTAGCCGCTCAGGCCGCCCGCCATGCCTTCCACTTCGTGGATGATTTGCTCTGCCGTGCGCGTTTTCGTTCCGCGAACCAGCAGGGCCGCGAGCATGTTCGAGATACCATTCGAACGTTGGTCTTCGAAGCGCAGACCGCCGACCCAGGTGGCTCTGAGCGCAAACACCGGCACCGACGTGTCACGCAGAACCAACAGCTTGAGCCCCGACGGAAAAACGTAACGGTAGACGCGATCGGCGTCCGGCGCCCCCGCCGTGGCGCGAGCGAAGCGGCTCGCGGCTTTGGCCTCGGCAGTTTCCGCGACGGTGCGCAGGCGCGCGAGCATCTTCTCGTTCTTTTCGGGCGTCGCCCGACGGTCCGGCACCTGCACGTAGATGGACATGTTCGAGGTGCGCAGATATTGCGCCGCCACTCGCTGCACCTCGGCCACCGTCGCCTTTTGCAGCGCCGCCAAATAGCGCTCTTCGAAGTTGGGATCGCCTGCGATGGCAGAGAAAAAGCCCAGCTTGCGTGCGTAGCCTTGGACGGTTTCGCGATCGTAGACGCGATCGCTTTCGAGGATGGTCTTGGCTTTTGCCAGCTCGTCCGCGGGGACCTCTTCGAAGGCGAGGCGGTGGACCTGTTCGAGCGTCGCTCGCAGCGCATCTTCGACGCGTCCGGGAGGCAGGCTGATGCCCACCACGAATGCCCCTGGGTCGCGCGCCGAGAACAGGTAAGCGGACGTCGCCGTCGCCAGCTGGCGATTGCGCACCACTTCGAGGTTGAGCCGCGAGCTGTCGCCTTGCCCGAGGAGCACGGCCATAAGATCGAGGGTTGCAATATCCGGGTCGCCGATGCCTGGCGTGCGGAAGCCGAGGAGCAGCTGGGCTTCTTTGACGTCGCGTCCGACCCCTTGGACGCGCAGGCCGTCTTGCGCGGGCTGCACCGGACGAGGGCCGACGGGCACGCCTGCCTTCATGCTGGCAAAGGCTTGCTTGATCTTCGTGCGTGCGGCGGTTGCGTCGAAGTCGCCCACCACGACCAACGTCATATTACTAGCGACATAATGGTTGGCGAAGAAGGCAACGATGTCGTCTCGCCGCAGCTTGCGTACGGTGGCCTCGGTCCCGATGATAGGACGCCCGTAGGGGTGCGCATCGAAGACCGACTGGAAGAGTCCAAGTCCAGCCTGGCGTTCGGGATCGTCCATGCCTTGCTTGACTTCCTCCAGAACGACTTTGCGTTCGCGCTCCAGCTCGTCCGCGTCGAAGCTGGAGTTCATGAGCGTGTCGGCGAGAATGTCGAGCCCCGTGTCGAAGAATCGGCTGGCCAGCACCAAGTGGTAGACCGTCTCGTCGTGGCTGGTCCAGGCGTTGATCTCGCCGCCGGCGCTCTCGACCTCGCGGGCAATTTCGCCTACGCCGCGCTTCTTCGTGCCCTTGAACAGCATGTGTTCGAAGACGTGTGCGATGCCGGCAAGCTCGGGCGGTTCGTCGGCCGAGCCGATCTTGACCCACGCTTGAAATGCAACCACCGGGGCGGCATGGTTTTCTTCGAGCACTACCTCAAGGCCGTTATCGAGTTTGAATACCACGCGCTTCGGTCTCCCTTCGGCATCCACGGATTGAGCCTGCGTTGCCGACGTCCGGGTGATTTCTCCGGCGCAGCCGCCGAAAATCGCCAGGGCGATGCAGACAAGAGCAGGTTTCACCGCGCAACGGTAGCACGAGGAAAGCGGCTTTTGCCTCCCTGTGTGCTAAGACTTGCGCGTAATGGCTCCCCGCCGATGCCCCATCTGCAAGCGGGATATTCCTCCGAGCGACGGGCTTCCGTCCTTCGGACCGTTTTGCTCTGCTCGCTGTCGCTCGATCGACCTTGGCTGTTGGCTGGAAGGCAAGTACAGCGTTCCGGTGACCGAGGATGAGAATGAGGACGAGGGTGGCGTTCCGCGAGGCGGCGAGCAAGATCCCGACGATAGTCGCGTTCGGCACTGACTTTTTTGTGGCGACGTCATCGGTTCGTGATAGTTTTCGCCGCCTTGACGGCGGGGGCGGCGAAGGCGAAAGCCCGAGTCTCCTCCGCTGGCTGACATAAGTATCGGGGCGTGGCGCAGCCTGGTAGCGCGTTCGGTTCGGGACCGAAAGGTCGGAGGTTCAAATCCTCTCGCCCCGACAGAGACAACTTTTTCGCACGACGGCCGAAAACCCGGTATGCGACTCGCATTCTGGGCTGCGTCGTTCGCGGCGGGCATTCTGGCCGGTATTGCCGCGGGAGCGCCCGCTCTCTGGCTTGCGGTTGGCGCCTCGCTGTTAGCGCTCCTTCTATGGAGGCGCCTGCGCGCCGTCCATCTGTCACTGGCCGCGTTGGCGTTCGGCTGTGGCCTCGGGCTTGGTCACCACGAGGTCGTGGTGGCAACTGCCGAGCCGGTCTTTGCCGAGAACAGCGAGCTTCCGATTCGCGGTGAAGTAGTCGCCGGCGCCGATGTGGCGGCTTCTGTCCTTCCAGGGGAAGGTGCGGTCGGCGGCGTCGCCGATCCGTCGACAACGTCCCGTTGCCACCTGCGAATCCACGTCCGTCGCATCGGCGATAAAGCCGTGGATGTGCTTCTATCGCTGTTGGTTCTGACCGGGGTTCCAGCAGCGGCACCCGGTGATGTCGTCGAGTTCTCAGCGCGGGTTTTCGTTCCGCGCGGATTTGCCAACCCCGAGTTGTCCGATGCGCGACTGTTGGCGCGGGCTCAAGGCACGGATGTCTTGGCGACGGTGCGCTCGGCAGATGCCATCCGCGTGGTCTTTCGCACCACTGGCTTTTTGTCGCGCCTGCGACGCTGGGCGTTTCGTCTCAGGCGAGCGATGGCCGATGTCATCAACCGACGCGTCTCGGAGCCCGCGGCCGGATTCGTGCGCACGATGGTGCTTGGCGAGCGCACCGATGTGCCTACCAACGTCGAGGACGGTTTCCGTGCGGCCGGAGCGACGCACGTGCTCTCGGTGTCTGGGCTGCATCTCGCCGTTGTCGTCGCCCTATTTTTTCACACCCTGCACCGGATTTTCGCCGCGCTTCCAGCGCTGTCGCTCCGGGTGCCTCCGAAGGTCGTCGCTTCACTCCTGTCGCTCCCGGCGTGCGCGTTCTATGCGTTGCTCACGGGCGAGGCCGTGG
>CAZTTW010000591.1:0-3774 GCA_964616265.1 uncultured Myxococcales bacterium
CGCGAGGCCGTGCTGGAATCGGCGGCGGGTCATGACAGCGATTCGCATTGGCAGGCCGGCGAGCGCGCCGACGAGCTCATCGCCCGCCTGGATCTGTCGAGCGAGCAGGCGGGTGCCGACGTGCCCGTCGAGCGACTTTCGGGCGGCTGGCGCAAGCGCGTGGCGTTGGCGCGCGAGCTTCTGCGCGAGCCGGAGCTGCTCTTGCTCGACGAGCCCACCAACCATCTCGACGTCCCGAGCATCCTGTGGCTCGAGAAGTTCTTGGCCCAGGCGTCCTTTGCGACGGTGACGGTGACGCACGACCGGCTCTTTCTTCAGCGCATTTCCAATCGCATCCTGGAGCTGGATCCGCGCAACGCTGGCGGCCTCTTCTCCGTCGACGGTGACTACGCGACCTTTCTCGAGCGCAAGGAAGAGGCGATGGCCGCCCAAGAGCAGCGAGAGACGACCCTGCGAAACACGCTTCGTCGCGAGACGGAGTGGTTGCGTCGGGGAGCCAAGGCGCGCTCGACCAAGCAGCAGGCCCGCATCCAGCGAGCGGGCGTGCTCGCGTCCGAGGTCGACGACTTGTCGGCGCGCAATGTATCGGGTACGGCGGCCATCGACTTTGTCAGCGTGGGGCGGAACCCCAAGCGCCTCGTCGAGGCCAAGGGTATCGCCAAGAGCTACGACGGAACGCGCATCTTCCACGACATCAACTTGTTCCTGGGCCCCGGCAGCCGCGTCGGGCTCATCGGCAAGAACGGCTGCGGGAAATCCACGCTGCTGCGTGTGCTTGTGGGGCAGGAGGCGCCCGATGCCGGCGAGGTTCTTCGCGCCGACAATCTGCAGGTCGCCTACTTCGAGCAGCAGCGCGAGAGCCTGAATCCAGCGACGACGGTCATCGATACCTTGTGTCCGGGCGGCGATAACGTGCAGTTTCGCGGGACCTGGGTGCACGTGAACGGCTATTTGGCGCGCTTTCTCTTCCGACCTGAGCAGGGCAAGCTGACGGTGGGACAATTGTCGGGCGGCGAGCAGAGCCGACTGGCCCTGGCGCGCCTCATGTTGCGCCCGGCGAATCTGCTGATTCTCGACGAGCCGACCAACGATCTCGACTTGGCAACGCTCGACGTGCTGGAAGACACGCTCAAGGGCTTCGACGGCGCGGTCCTGCTGGTCAGCCACGACCGCTATTTCCTGGATCGCACGACCACTTCTCTGCTGGCGTTTTCGGAAATGCTGGGCGGCGATGTGGAGCACTTGGTCGGGCTGTCGCAGTGGGAGGCCTTCTACGCGGCCGAGCAGGAAAAACTGGCGGCGCTGAGCGGGCGCGATCGACCGGCGGCAGCGCGGACCAGCACGGCGGCTGCGAAAAAGAAGCTCAGCTACAAGGATCAGCGCGACTTCGACACCATGGAAGCGCGCATCGCCGCGGCCGAGGCGAAAGTGGCGGCGCTGGAAGCCGAGCAGTCGTCGCCCGAAGTGGCTAGCAACGCCCAGCGGTTAGTCGAGCTGGCAGGACAAATCGAGCGTGCGCGCGCCGAAGTGGATGTGCTCTACAGTCGCTGGGCCGAGCTTGAGGCGATAATCGCTTCGTAGTTTCGCGTGGCAGCCTGCTTGCGCAGATCGAGCAAGCGCTCGCCGGCGGCGATGAGGGTTTCCTCACGCTTGGCGAAATGCAGACGCATGTAGCGATTTTCTGGCTCGCGGAAGAAGCTCGATCCGGGAACCGCGGCGATGCCGGGACCGGTGACAAGCCAGGTGCAGAAGTCGATATCGCTTGGGAATCCGAACTCGGAAATGTCGACCATCACGTAGTAGGCGCCTTCGGGCTCGCAGAAGTTCAAGTCGGCACGACGAAGGTATCCTAGGAACAGCTCGCGTTTTTGGCGGTAACCTTCGCGAAGCTCGGCGTAGTAACTGTCGGGCAGCTCCAGGCCGGCGATGGCTGCTTCTTGCAAGGGAGCGGCGGCTCCGACGGTGAGAAAGTCGTGTACCTTGCGCGCGCCGGCGATGATTTCGGGTGCGGCGATGATGTAGCCGAGGCGCCAGCCGGTAATCGAATAGGTCTTCGACAGCGACCCGCACGAGATGGTTCGCTTCGCCATGCCCGGCAGCGACGCGAAGTAGACGTGCTCGTGCGGCGGATACACAATGTGCTCGTAAACCTCGTCGGTGATGACGAAGGTGTCGGCGGCTTCGGCCAGCTCGGCGATCAATTCCAATTCCCCACGCGTGAACACGCGGCCCGACGGATTGGAGGGATTGCACAGGATCATCGCCTTGGGCTTTTGCGCGAAGGCGCGGCGCAATTCGTCGGGGTCGAAGCGGAACGACGGTGGGCGCAGCGGAACGTAGATGGGCTCGGCGCCGGAAAGGATCGTGTCGGCCACGTAGTTTTCGTAAAGCGGCGAAAAGATCACGACCTGATCGCCGGGATTGCAGGCGGTCATCATGGCGGCCATCATGGCCTCAGTGCTGCCGCAGGTGACGACGATGTTCTCGTCGGGATCGATAGGTAAGCCCATCAGCCGCGACTGCTTGCGGGCCAGCGCCGCGCGAAAGCCGGGCGCACCCCACGTCACGGCGTACTGGTGCGGCCCCTCGCGGGCGGCGCGTTCAGCGGCGCGTTTGAGCGCTTCGGGCGGATCGAAATCGGGAAAGCCCTGGGCAAGGTTGATGGCGCCGTGCTTGTTCGCGAGGCGGGTCATGCCTCGAATGACCGACTCCGTGAATCTGCTCACCCGCTGGCTGGTGCTGGGCATGCCAGTCAGTTGCCGAAGGTGATGCTGTGCACGCATAGGTTGGTCAGGGTAATCGTCGTCGATCCCGGCGAGACCTGGAGGCCAACCTTGTCGATAGTGGGCACGTCGGCTGCCGTCAGTTTCGTCCCCGTCTGGCCGGTGGTATCCCAGCAATTCGTATTGAACGATGTCAGCTGAACGGCCGTGGCGGAGTTCGTCCAGTGGGCGCAGTAGGTCGTGGCATCCGCGTCGCCGCTGCGATGGAGCTCGATCCGCACATCGCCTGTCGGCACTCCCGAAGCACTGACCGCGACGGTCTTGAAGGCTTGGTCGATGCCGGAGGCGTCGGGATCGTTGGCGTTCACACCCACCTGGATTCCCCAGTTGACGGATGGGTTGGTGGAGGGAATCGTACCCGACGCACACAGGGCATTCGGGTAGCCCGGGTAGGTGTTTCCCCAATTCGTCTCCGATAGGCACGGGTCAGTCGACGTGATGGGCGTGCCAGCACCACACGTCGGCGAAGTGAGAGTGTCCGCCGGGCCCAGCGCGGCCCATCCGTAGCCTGTCATCGCGCCGACGCCTTTGCCCAAGTTGAAGGTCACGACGTTGCTCGGGCCGGTGTCGATGGGCGGAGAACGCGTGTCGGCGACGGCGGCGTCTGCCGTGTCCGCTCCGAGATCGTCTTTGGGTGCGTCGGCGACGAGCGTATCTGGGGAAGGCGCCACATCCGGCGCGGTGTCATCTCCGCTGCGGCTATCCGGCGCGCCACCATCCGGAAGACTGGTGGCAGTGTCTGCGCCGACTTGAGTGCCATTCGTACTGCCGACGTCTGCGCGATCTGCCGAGGTGGCATCGTCGGCAGGTCCTGTATCGTCCGCGATTCTAGCGTCGCTCACGGTCGAGCTGCTGTCCCGGGTGCTGCTCGAATCTCTCGCGTCGTTCTCTTGGGGGACGGCGGCGTCGTTCTTGTCTCCGTTGAAGCACGTGTTGGTGGACGCGCACGCGGCGACATCCCCAGGCTTGTCCAAGTTCACGCAGCCGAGCC